>JAIORV010000050.1 GCA_021107945.1 Vulcanimicrobiota bacterium
TACCTGCAAGGAGATCTGATAAAATTCTATTTTACAGTTGACATAAAATATCTGTAATATTTTACTGTTCCGGGTTGATAAAATGAATGCTGTTTATTATGGAAAGAAATTTGGGTTTGAACTTGTCAAATTGATCTTCCCTGGATTCGCAAACAACCGCAATATAATTATTATCTTTTTTCGCTATTACAATCCTGGATAGCATCCTGTGTTCTTTATTAAATCTGCTGGTTTTTTTCCATTTCACTATAATTCTATGAGCCTTTTTGCCGGCCATTGTTGTTTCTTCCCTGGAAATAACTTCCATTTCATCAAATTCACATTTTAGATTGCTCAATACAATTTCCCTTGCATTTGTTGCGTTTCCCCTGATTCTTATTTCATCCACAATAATTCTTACCCTGGGTTCATTTCCCCGGTAGGAAGGGCCTTTCAGTTCGATTGTGCTGAAGTCGGCGTCAATTGCCCGCTGCCAGAAAGAGGGGTGCGTAAAATGATAATTCATCTTCTTGTTTGTATATTTGCTTAGCCTGTTGAAATTCATTATGGATAGGACAATAACAGTAGTTATCATTAACACACTCACAATATTAACAAGTCCCCATTTCCATCTCCTGGGTTGATATACTGCATCAGGAGGCTTGAAAGGAGAGTTGTTAACAGCGGCATCCATCTGTACCCGGTTCATGTTTCTCCACATTAAAAGAAAGCAGAAGAGAACAATGACTGCGCTGAGGCTTTCTTTGTTTACCGAGAGAGTATAATTATAAAGGGCATGTACAAGCGATGCAAAAACAAGTCCCTTCAGAATCAGGATCTTTTCATTTGCGGGGTCGAATTTCGCTCTGCCCAGATATGACCCCATTATTACAGCGAATGAAGCATGCCCGAACATCGAGAATATTGCCCTCAAAAGCCCGACTGAATATGCTCCCCACATACCGGATAACATGTTATATCTCAACATATACCCGATGTTTTCAACAAATGCAAAACCCATTGCCGCAGTTACACAATAGACTATACCGTCCATAGGTTCGTTGAATTCTTTGTTGGAATAAACTGTTTTCTTGACCGCAATATATTTGACCAGTTCTTCCGTAGCACCCACCATTAACATGCTTATCAGGATACGGATCGCATTAAATGGAATGAAATAATTAATCTGCCATTGCAAAACCAGTTCTATTAAAAGAGCCGGGATAACACTTAAACAGCCAAAAATAAAAGTGAGCAGTAATAATCTGAATGGCTCTTTTTCATACCTGTCCTGGTAATAGAAATAGAGTATCCACAATACCGCCGGTATAAAGCTTAGTAAGATTATTGTCCAACTCATAATCATTCTTTTTTCTCTCCTTTGCCACTTTCCCCTTTCAGGAGATTTCTAATAAGAAGAGTAAGAGCATCCCTTCCCTGGGCATGCGCATAACCAAGGCAATTGTTTGCTTCAAATCTGAAATTTTCAACATCGTTCATGTCATAATATACCTTTGCCATTTCAATTCTCAGGGGTACGTTATATGACTCCAGGGAGAGAGCTTTTTTGAGATATTTTTCAGCTTCCCTATAATTGCCTTCCCTGTGGTTAATAGTGCCAAGAACTCCATAACAGGACGCATAGCCGGGCTTTAGCTTAATACATTTATCAAGAATTTCCCGTGCCTTTTGGGATTTGTTTGCTTCTACATATAAAATTGCCTGGTTGTTTAGCGCCTCATGAAATGACGGATCTATCTCAAGACTTCTTTTCGTTTTTTTCTTTGCCTCTTCTATGTCGTTAAACATCAGGTCAATCCTTGCAAGATTGTTTAACGGGGCGGGATAGTTCGGAGCAATCTTGTATGCCTTAAGGAATTTTTCTTGAGCTTTTTCGTAATCTCCGGTAATTGTAATGATTCTTTCCCCTTCCCGGTTCAATGCTCTTGCCTCCGGGGAAATACCCGGCGGATTATAATCAACATTGGACATATACCAGAAGCTTTGAAATATCCGACTTTCAATAAGCTTCTTGATCACCACATTGCCGGGGTCGATTTTAAGGGCGGATTTCCAGACTTCTGCTGCAAGGGGAATCCTGCCGTTTAGAAAGTAAGCTTCACCAAGTAAAATTCTTGCCTGAATGTTTTTGTTGTCATAAAAGATAGCTTTTTTAATATAACCAATCGCCTCCCGGCAATCACCCTGCAGAAGAATCCGCGATCCCATAATCCTGTATTCATTGCTTAAAATTCTCTTGAGAAACTCGTTGTCCGGATTAAGGCAGAGTGCGTATTGATAATGTTTTATCGATTCAAGATCCTTTCCTCTTGTGGCATAGCAATACGCAATTCTTTCCTGTGCCATGGCCAGTATTCCCCGATATTTATCATTCAACGGCATGTATTCAGCCGCTTTCTTAAAATAATAAAGCGCCGGTTCAAATTTTGCTTTGTTGAATCTTTTATTTCCCATCTCATAATAGATTCTTCCCATAAATGCCCTTGTGTTGTCACGATTGGGATCTATGTCAACACTTTGCTTTAATAATGAAGCGGCGTCTGCAAACTCGCCTTTCCTCGCTTTAATGCCTGCCTGAACGGAATAATATACTGCATACGCCCGGGGATAGGATTGCATGCAATACATATAATAAAGTGAGAATGCAACGGTCAGGGCAATTGCATAACCCCACCGGGGCTTTTTGGATATCCCGCGGGGAAATTCAACTCCCAATAAATAGGAAATGAAGATTCCCCCCAATAATCCCCCGATGTGCGCGTAATTATCTATTCTACCGTGAAAATAACCCACGGCGAAATTGTAAATGAGGAAAGGAACAAGACACAAAACGACTATCCTGTAAAAGTTCCTGGGAATTAATTTCTTATATGTAATACCATAAATAATTGCCGCTCCCAGTATCCCAAATACGGCTGAGGACGCCCCTGCCGAGAGGAAAGGTGAGAATTTCAGGCTAAGTAAATTCCCGGTAATTCCTGAAAACAGGTAAATAATCAGCAATCTCCACCTGCCTATCGTCGCTTCAAGAAGACTGCCGACGAAATAAAGGATAATACAATTTGAAAAGAGATGTGCCAGGTTGACATGTAAAAAAACCGGGGTCAAAAGCCTCCAGAATTCTCCTCTCCATATCAATGGATTCACTTTGGCTCCATATTGAATAAGCGTTTCCGGGTCGCCGGGGTTTCCAAAATATTTCACCATTAGCCAGACAGCAATGTTAATAAGTATTATCAGCCATATAATGTAAGCTTTTGAGCCTGATATCGTGAGGCGAAAATCTTCGATTCCCTTGATTATATCTATTTCTTCCGAGTGGGACAATTCTTTGACGGGCTCTTTCGACTTTTTGCCAAATAGGGTGGATTTAATGAAAAATATCTCTTCCAGCAATGAAATGGGACAACTCCGTGGATTGTAGAATATTTTTTCGTTTTTTCCATCTATAATAAGGGGATTGTAATATATGGTTTTAATAAGAGGATTGTAATGTTTGGTATTCTTAAAGGATTTATTTTGGAGGATTTTTCTTGCCACATCGGGAGAGATTCCGTTTTTATAAATCAGGATGACAAGGGCCGTCTTCCTTGCCCTTCTTTTTCTTACCCATTCCTCCTCAAGCAATTCTCTTCCAAAGGGAAGAATCTCCTCGATATTTTCCGTTGTCAGATTATCACATTGTTTGAAAAGACACATCCGGGGTTCATTGCCGGAAACAAGTACCATGTCGAAAAATTCCGTCATTGCGAAGTTTTCCTGCAGAAAGTAATGAATATGAAGATAATGGAATTTTCTTATCAATAAGGTCTCAAGCCGCTTTATTATGCTCCCCTTCATTTGCATGTATAGAGTCCACCTTATAAGATGTTTATAGATGTTAATTACATTTTTTTCACCGCAAAGACCACAAAGGTTAAAGATAATTATATTTGCGTTCTCCTGAGCGGAATACGATCTTTATCTTTCCTGGATAAACCCTGGCAAGAACGAATTTTACTTGCCTGCAATGTCTTCCACAGCGAAGGATCTCTACCCGCGATATACGATCCCCTGCAGGCAATTATTCAAGAGATTCTTCGCTATGTAAATCTCCGTAGATCAAGAAAATTCCGTCTTTGAGAAAGTCATTGGAGTAAAGCAAGTCCTTCGTGATCCGCTCGCAATGACAATTGCGTAAGTCCTATTATTGAAAAAAGTTTAAGCGATCACCGTCTATCTCGACAATCTCCCCATTCTGAGCGAATTCAGTTATTCCCGGTATTCCTCCCACTGCGGGAATCCCCGCAAGCCTGCATTGTGTGTAATCTGGCAAAAGTGGATTGACCCTTTCAATTATTACTCCCCCGGCAACCGACAAAAACGGCGAATAAACAAAATTCATACGTTCAACAATAATAACTTCGCCTGCTTCTATTGAAAATAGATCCTGGAATGATTTTATGATTTTAATCGGTCCTCTTATTTTCCCCCTGTTTAATGGAATACAACGGAATGATTTTTCTTCTTGAGTAATTTTTCTGGAAAGAGAGGAGATATTCAAACGTGAGCCCGATACAATTGTGGGAGCACTGTATCCTTTCCAGGTGTTTGAGTTCTCATTTCTACTTGATACTACGGGCTTATAATCAGTATATTTTAAAGCGGCTCCCTTCAAAATTTCCTCAATTTCAAGAGAAAATATGTCTTCAGGTTTCTCAATCATATCGGCTTTTTTAAAATGACTTCCTATCTCAAGTAAGACCTTTCTAAGAATGTCCGTAAGAATAATATTTAGCTCCAGGCTTTTTCCCGCCAGTAAAATAAGATGCGTAAGCTTGCTTGTTATTTCGTCAGGCTTAGTCTTGCCCATTGAGAGAATATTGCCGAGAAATCCTGATTTTTGCTTACTGAAGACGGATTTTCCCTGCTTTCTGATGTTTTTCATCAACCTGTCCATACTGGAGGCAGAAGCGGGGTGATTTATGAGGAATCCTATTATCTCCGGAATCAGCATAGGCTTTTCATAAATGCGGGGACTTGAAGCATCCAGCGGGCATAGTGACATATAGGAATACTTATTGATGAATGATATAAGCGAGTTATAGAAATTCGTTTCTCTTAGTTCATCCAGGCTAACCTGTGATTTACCATTACTTTTCCTGAACAGATCGAGGACTTCCTGATTTTCTATTGCTTCTTTGGTGAGCAGGATTATATCTCTCATAAACCTGTAATCAATAATTTCCGGGACTGTGGGTATTTCATGCTCTTTTTCATCCTTGGAATCGGATTTTTTCTTTTTTAAAAGGACAATGCAGAGAATTATGGCGCCTTGAATCAGCGTTCTGTCTTGTAAATTCGTGAATTCATTCATAATGTCAGTTAATATTTTGCACAGGTCACTTTTTGCGACACCTGAAATACGGATTTGGCTGATTTGCTCTACTCGCTTGCCCAGTGATTTGATTTCACTCTCCATCTCTTCCTTAATGCTGTCAATCCAGTTAATTATCCAGATTGAATCCAACATGTTGATTTGCAAAATATCCTCTTCGTTCTCCGGTGAAATGCCTGATGATACATCCAACCCCTGTAGGGCATTCAATGTATATGCCTGTGGAACTTTTATCTTGTTGAAAAGGTAGAGCAATAGTTCCAGGTTAAGGTAGGGTCTTCCCATGAAAGTTACCAGTGGAGCGGGCAGATTTGCATTCTTTTCTCCGCATTTTTCTGCCATCTTCTGCAACAGTACTCCTTCGATATCTCTCAACGCCGTAAGTGTCAGGTATGAGGGCGGGGAGTCCATTAGCTCAATGTTGGGATAGATAAGCCTGTGTTTGGAAACTTCTTTTGCTTTCTCCGTCGGATTTGCATCTAATATATGTACTTTTCTTTCTCTTCCCCATGTTATTACCTGCGGTTTTCCAAATGCCGACTCAATTTTTCTTGCATAATTTGCAATTTCACTCTGCTCGTAAGACAGAAGGATTGGCATTTCAACCCGCTCAGGGGGAGTATCTGTAATAATCTTTTTCTCCCCTTGATAGACTTGCATTTTATCTTTTATAGCTATTTGTTCTTCTCTTACCGGAAAAGAATAATTGTCCTCGTCAAGCTTCTCCACCTTGAGGATAACAGTGTCATACGGAACCGACCCGTCTATTATTCCATCGGGAATTCCCCATCCGGCGTTTATTTTTATATGTTCAGGATTATCGGGATCGTTGGAATAGGCGTTTCCCGAGTATTCGGTTCTTAACATTATCTGAACAATAATAGCCATTGTCATCATTTCATGGGGAATAAAATTTTTCTGTCGGAAGTTAAAGGCTTTCAGGCTCCACATTGATGCCCAGACGATCTTAATCGCCTCCAGGAGATTGGGGAATTTTTCCACGTTCATAATTGAATAGTGAATTCCTGATATAATCTCCGTGGGTGATTCGGAAAAAATCGGGGAAGGCCTTACTGCAAGCGTGTTAAAAAGTGGAAAATGAAGAAGTGGGAGACGGTTCAGGAGAAGGTTTTTAAAGTCCTCAGGAAATTCGAGCCTTTTGAAAAAATCAATTATTTTTACAAGGTATTTTCTTGACTCGGCAGGATTGACAGATTTTATTTTACTCAAAAGTTCCTTGAATTCAGGGTTTTCAGATACAATTTTCTTATAAAGCTCTCCTGTAATTATTAGCGCATCAGGTACTAAAATTCCCTGCATCGTTAATATTCGTATTACAGCAGCTTTTCCACCCACCATGGGTAGATCTTTATATTCAAGTTCTTTAAGGGGAATTATTAGTTTTTCCATGTTTACAGATCTATTTGCATCCCTTCGTAAGATGCCACGCAATCAAAATTATAACCGTTTCTCTTTATTATGTCATGGCAGTCTTTTAAAATAATATCAATTTCTGCGTCACTATGGTTTGGATCGTGATGGAACAGTGCAAGTTTTTTGACTCCGGACTCCTGAGCCAACTCCAATACTTGTGTATATGACGAATGCCCCCATCCCTTTCTTCGTTCCAGTTCTTCCGGTGTGAATTGTGCATCATGGGCAAGTAAATCGGCACCCCTGCAAAACTCGACGAAATCTTCCCAGGGAGTAAATTTTGTATTGGGTGTCTCGGATTTCAACTCGTTGTCTGTCATAAATACGAATGTCTTTCCATGCTCCTCAATTTTTATGCTATGACAGATAATCGGGTGATTTAACCTTAAAAAGGACAGGTTGGCCGACTTGTATGGCAGGAGATATTCTTTAATCTCATAAAAATTTATTTTCGCACTCAACTGGGAAAAATCCACGGGAAAGTATGTACCTTCCATTTGATCCATTATTGTATTTTGAACTTTGCGAAGCGGAGTACGCCATCCATGTACAATGACCGAATAATCTTTCATATACATCGGGGTGAAGAAGGGAAAGCCTTGTATGTGATCCCAGTGGGGGTGAGTCAGGAAAATATTTATCTCTTCTTCTTTTTTTCTTAATAATTCCATGCCAAGCTTGCGTATTCCCGTGCCGGCATCTATAATAATCAGCCTGTCATCGGAAAGGCGAACTTCAACACATGTTGTATTGCCACCGTATTTTACCGTTTCTTCACCGGGAACCGCAACTGATCCCCGGGTCCCCCAAAAAACAATTTTCATGGTCAGTCTGCCCTCCAATGATAGATTCTTACTTCTTAGATTTCGCACACCTGACATCTTTTAATTAAGTCACTCAATTTATTAAAAATGCGATTGAATAATCTTCTTTAATTGCCTTGTAACCATATTTTGCAACATTAAGAATATTTCGAGTTTTTAAGACAACACCCGATTTTAATCGGGTGGTTAGAAGCCTATAAAACCGGACTCCCACCTCCCACCTCCAATTTAACCGTTTCAACGGTTTCTTGACGTAGATAAACCACTGAAGTGGTTAAGACGAAGAAGTGGTTGGGTTTACGCTCATTTCACCACAATAAATTGTGGTGTTGTCTTAAACCCCATAATACAACAATTCTTACCTTAATACAACAATTATCACCTTAAAACACTTGAAAAAATTCTATTACTTCTTAACAAATTCGCATGTGCGAAATGTGAGTACTTACATATAATTATATTGGAAAAAAAAATATTTTTTCCTTTAAAAGGTTTAATTAGTGGTTTTAAATAATTAATAAATGTCATTTAATATGGTGCCAGGATCATATATTAATAACAGGAATAGATATAAATCGGCAAAATATAAAGAAGTGAATAAATATTTCCAAGGAGAAGATTGTTTTGGATGAGAAAACCAAGCTAGACGAATTGATAAACATTGGAATTGCACTTGCAAGTGAAAAGAGACTGGACAAGCTTCTTGAAAAGATTGTCGAAGAAGCGCGGCAGTTTGCCGGCGCCGACGCCGGCAGTGTTTACCTGAAAGAGGGGGACCTGATTCGTTTCGTGGTAAGTCAGAATGATACACTAAGACGAAGATTCGGGAAGGACAAAGAAAAGGAAGATTTTATTTCATTTACCATGCCCATTAGCAGGGAGAATATTGCCGGGTATGTTGCCGCTTCCGGGCAGATATTGAACCTGGAAGATGCTTACAGGATCCCGGAAGACAAGCCTTTTCGGTTCAATAAATCTTTTGATAAAAAGACGGGTTATCGTTCAAAATCAATGTTGGTGGTTCCAATGATAGATGTTGACAAGGATGTCGTGGGGGTTATTCAGTTAATCAATTCCATGGATGCAGATGGAAATATCGTACCTTTCAAGCCAAGCTATGAGAAATTGACCTTCTCCCTTGCCAGTCAGGCGGCGGTGGCGGTTCGTATGGCACAGATGAGGGAAGAGCTGAAATCCGCAAGTCTGGATATGATTCAGAAATTATCAGTGGCGGCCGAGTATCGTGATGAGGATACTGCAAATCACATCAAGAGGATGAGCAGTTATTCCGCAATTATCACAAAACATATGGGTTATTCCAATGATTTTGTAGATTCGATTCTTTTCACATCTCCCATGCATGATATCGGGAAATTGGGCGTTCCGGACTCGATACTTTTAAAACCCGGGAAGTTAAATAAGGAAGAATGGGAAGAGATGCAAAGACATGCTCTTTATGGGAAGAAAATACTGGAAGGGTCCAGTCATGATCTCATCAGAACTGCAGAGTCCATCGCTATCTCTCATCATGAAAAATGGAATGGCAAGGGATATCCCAGCGGTCTGGCGGGAGAAGACATCCCGATTGAAGGAAGGATTGTAGCGCTTGCCGATGTATTTGATGCATTATCTTCAAAAAGATGTTATAAAAATGCCTTTCCCCTCGAAAAGACAATAGCGATTATTAAAAACGATACCGGCACTCATTTTGACCCCAAAGTATCTGAAGCTTTTTTCAAGGGACTTGATGAGATTATGGTGGTTTATAACAAGTATCGAGAGTCAGGTTTTACATTCAATATGGGAGATATAAAGGATTGGGTGAAGCTTGTTGAGAGCCTCACTAACCTTGACACTGCCGCAAAACGGAGGGTTTGGGAAATGTTGGAGCCCACTCAACAGGGATTAGTTGAATCTTGGAAACCCGACGGAGAAGTTAGCGAGAAATTGAAGTTGGCAATCATCAAGGGGTTTAATAGAATTGTAAAAGATAATAGTTTTTATAGGGAGGATGTTTTCAGAGAAATTGAAATTACCGATGATCATAAAAAGCTATTGGAAGAAGGTTTTGAGAATCTTTGCGGAAGCAAGGTGCAAAAATTCAATCGCCTGTTATTTGAAATAATCTTTCCGGAAGAAATTAAAAAAGCTCGGGATTAGTAAAGGGAGGGGTTTAAAATAGATAATAATGAAATAATCCAAAAAACAAGATATACAAAAGATCCCCCACTACTTGACGGTAACAGCCTGCGTAATAGGAACGCGCTTCAAGTGGTTGATGCATTCCACGCGGAAAAGGATGTTACAATCAGACTTATTTCCGTTTATGCTAATTATTCGGAGACTCATATAGGTATTTCCATAGATCCTCCATATGACAATTGGGAAATTACAGATGTTACAATTGTAGATGACCTGGGTAGATCTTACTGGATCTCAATAGGTCGGAATGAGAAGGAAGACCCATATTTTCCCATAAAGATAAAGACAGACTCCCTTCCGGATGATGTAAATAAATTGCTTATATCCATTCGGCGAATATATCTTCCCGACAGGGAAGTTGAAAAGAGCTTTGAAGACAGCCTGCAGGGAAAGGAAGAAGACATCCTTCAGAATTTATCTCACCTTGGAGAACAGGAGCGGGTAAGTATTGAGATAAAGGAAATAAATAAAAAACTCAGGGAGTTGGAAAGAGAGAGATTTTTCAAACTTCCCATAATAAAGAAAGAGATTACAAGTCGTTGGAATTTCTCTGTCCCGGTTGATCTTTCTTTAAGGAAGAAGAATCATAATATTTTCAATCTTGAAGGAGAATTATCATCGGGGGGTATTGTAATAAAACCTGAGAAGCTGATCCGGGGGATTCTCGGGAATGAGCTTGTTTGCAGGTATATCAATAATGATTTATATCAAGAAATAATTGATAATATTGATACGGAAGAAAGCGGTGAGTTTCTGGTTTTCCTTAAGGATGAAATATCTCCGATACTTCCCCCCATATCTATCAAGCTTCCAAAGAAGGAAGATGATTCATCTTCAAAGGACGATAAGTTTCTTCGCCTGAAGAGCATTTCAAAAAAATTGATATTAGGCCCTGATAATAACTTTTTGCTTTATTATTCGTTTGAACCTTTTTATTGCTGTCCTGGCAATTTCCAATTGGAACTTGATGCAATGGAGCTTCAGCCCGGAGATTTTCCGGAGATAGCCCTTGTTCCCGGTGAAGAGGTTATTGTTGAGATACAAATTATTACAGAAGAGAAAGAGACTTTGATACCTGTAGAAGTATCAATTTGCAGGAAAGAGCTTTCGTCTGTAACTTCGATTGTTTATGGTGAGGTTACATATTCTTTCCCTCTTGATGAAGAAATAAGCAACCTGATCATTATGGGTTCAATTTGCAGAGAAAAAAGCGATTTGAAGTGTTTGCCCGTTCGATATAAAAAAGTAATTAATGAGAAAAAAATAACAATTCATGTCTTTTATGATCTTCCGGTGGACGATTCATTTGAAAAATTGCTATGGAATATTCGAAGTTATTATTATGAACTTAAAAAGCCCATTATTATTAATACAAATGCAATTGAGGATAAGACACAATGGAAACCTACAACATCTTTGCTTGAGGGTAAAGTTGTAATATCCGGAAATCCCCCTGAAATGGAATAATGGTAGCGGGTATTAAATCATTTTATTAATCAGACTATAAATCGGTAAAAAAACTGCAATTACTATAAATCCAACCACAAGCCCCATAAGGCCAACCATAAAAGGCTCAAGAATACTGGTCAACTCCTCAAGAGCCAGGTTCAATCCGTCTTCATAGAAATCCGAGAGAAGGTTGAGAACAACTTCAGGCTCTCCGGTTTCATCTCCGACATGAATCATCTGGCGGACAATGATAGGAAATAGTTTTTTGTTATCATCAAAACAATCGGGCAATGAATCTCCTTTTTCCACCCTTTCTACCATCCCGTTAAAAGCTCGTTTATATATCTCATTGCCTGCAACCTCTGAGACATTTTTTAGAGCTTTATTAACAATAACTCCCGATGATAACATTGTGGCAAGAAGTCGAAAAGTATTGATAAATATTACCCACCTTATCAGGTTGCCGAGCTTTGGAACACGAAGAAGAAGACTGTCAAGCAGATACTTTACCGCTGGATTCTTTTTCACCTGTATCGCCAGGATGAATATCATGCTGATAAATGCGACCAGGGAAATCCAGAACCAGGGTGTTTTCATAAATTTTACTATCCAGATTATTATGACAGTAACAATCGGAAGCTCAACATTCATCGACTCGAAAACATGTAAGAAACTGGGGAGCACCCACTGGAAAATTGCAAAATTCACAAGTAGGGAGAAAAATAGCACAATAATAGGGTATGTCATTGCTGATAGAACTCGTCGAAAAGTGGTCAGGTTTTTTTCCTGCATAACTGCCAGGCGCTCCAGCACTGACGCCAGTTCCCCCGATTTTTCACCTGCATCTACCATCGCCACATAATCGGCAGAGAAAACGTGAGGATGGCGTGCAATCGAACGAGTGAATGAAGTCCCCCTTACCATATCCATGTACATTGCGGAAAGTGCTGTTTTGAGGTGTTTATCTTCGCATTGTACAAACAGGATGCTAACAGCTCTGTTTAATGGAACTCCCGAATGGTAAAGAACAAGAAGCTGCCGCGTAAAGACGGTAACGGCCTCTGCGAGTCGGAGTGGGTTTAATACTATGGGAACCGTATTTATGGCATCATATGTGGTCTCCTCGATTTCCTGAACTGCATAGTTATTATCAAGAAGACCCTTGACAGCGGCGTCTTTTGTCTTAGCGCGAACATAACCGCTTATTTCACCACCTTCGCGATTGTGTGCCTTGAATTTGAAAACTTTAGAGCCTTCATAAGGCAAAAGTGCCTTTGCAAAAGCTCTATCTCGATCCGGCTCAACATCTTTTATTACGTGTTTATCTTTTGTCAGCATTCCATACACCTGAATAATATTTGCATGAAAATTATATTCGCTAGTATTTGCAGGGTTCCCTTTATTGTAACGAGATTCAGGGGTTTACCTGATAGGCCTTCCCCTTATATTTCACAAGAACTTTTTCGCCAAGTGAGAAGTATTTTGCAAGCTTACTATCCTTCACCAGCTTGAAATATTCCTTGCTTCCAAATTTGATCTTCGTAATTTTCTCGTTTCCCTTGTATTCCGAATCGGTCCAGAAGCCGTTTCTGAGAAAAAATGTCTTTCCTTTCACATGTTTTACTTTCTCCGAGTCCGCAGCGAGAGCATTCGATCGCTTATATCCTGCAATTTGTGTACTTGCCTGGACGGCATCCTCTCCGCTTTCTTCTTTTGCGGAATTACTGAAGATTCCAGTTTTTGCCGGTCTGGATGCGCCTACGGGAGCGGGGGTTTTTCCATTCCTGTATTTCTCGTCCCGGGGCTCTTCCACAAGAAAAGATGTGTATGGAGTAATAATACCATATCGGGACGCAAGTTTAATCACTTCGTTAACAAGCTCCTTAATCTCACCTTTTTGACGGATAGCGGACAGGAGGTAGCCGATACGCCTTACTGCCCACAGTCTTGGAATAAAGTCGTTCTTCTCCATAACTTTGGGGAAGTTTCCCTCGTATGTATTATTGTATGCAACCTTCCCCCTTTTGCCAATGAGCTTTATTACGGAAGGTCCCGATCCGGTATATTTCCCCGTTACTATAAGCTGGGTTCCCTTGAAGATATCGGGAAGCTCGCGGGGGTAGAGCGATGTGACCTTGATACCGGGGATTTTTAACTCAACATCTGAGAGGAGTGGATTTGAAATTTTTCTATAGAAGCTTGATATTTTTATTTCCATTTCCTCCCCGGGTTTCAGGTATTCCGGGTATCCTCTGTTTTCCTCCGCTATTGCATCAAGAAGATGAGTGTTGACATCATATCCCACGCCAAATGTAAATATTCTTGTTCGATTTTTGTTATTTTCTTTTACTGATTTTTGAATTTTTTCAGGTTCGGTTATTCCCACGGTAGGGAGTCCGTCGGTAATGAATATCAAGTATCGGGCATTCTTACCGTTTTCGAATGATTTAAGTCCCCTTTTTATTGCTTCTTCAATATTGGTTCCACCTATCGGGGATATATCATCGGCAAAATCCCTTGCCTTTTTGACCTTGTTTTTACTTGCGGGAATCAGCCCTCCTTTTGAAAATGACTCTATCTCGTCGGAAAATGCGATTATATTAAAATTATCTTCTCTGTTGAGGTTTGACAGACAAAATTTAAGAGCTTTTTTTGCATTCTCCATCTTGCCTTTCTCATCCATGGAGCCTGATTTGTCCAGGACAAACACAACATCCTTGGGTAGAATATCAGTTTTTTTCGTTTTTTCACGGGGAGCTATGAACATGAGGAAATACCCCTCTTTTTCACCTTTCTCCTTGTATGTCATCATGTTAAGCCCGAAGTCTTTTTTGGACAGGGTATAATAAAGTATCAGGTCTTTTTCCGGTGTAAAGTTGGTTTTTTCAAAGGAGCCTTTTACTTTATGATCATTTATTCTTTTGAATGACATTTTATGTGACGGTGAATAGAACGCTTTCACCGGTATTTTGGAATCGATTTTGACAGTAACTGTAACTTCCTTGAGGGGTTTTGGTGAAAATCTCTCGGTATCCAGGGGATATACATATTTGACAAGTCCGTTATCCGCCTTGAGAGTCTCGGAATATCTTAGCTTTATCCTCTTGGACCCTCTTGCGGGGATGGGGTATATTCTCGCCCTGACCATATTTCTGCCGATGTATTCAAGAAGAGCGGGATCTTTTCTTTTGCGGACTATTTCCTCGTATATCGCCCGGGCTTTGTCCTTGTCAAGAACCTTGCCCTTCACCATTTTACCGTCAACTTCCATCTCAAAACTTGAAAGGGCGGCATCCTCGGGGAGAGGGAAGATATATTCTCCTTCGAGATCCCTGTTTAACTCATTGATGAAAACCTGATCAACTTCTGTTGTGGCCACCTGGTTATTGATTGTCACTTTCACTCTGTGATATTTGATTGTCAGGTAGGGCGGTATCGGTTCTCCCGGTATCGGCCTGGGAATTATCATACCGTCGGCAAATGCTGTTGATGTAAGAAACAGACAAATAAATACCACGGTCAGAATTGATATTATTTCTCTCCGGTTCATAGTTAGGGACCTCCTTGTCAAGTTGGGTTATTTTATCAAGCCTTGTTTAGAGCAGGAGTTACGCATTTTGTCATTGCGAGGAGCCTGCGACGAAGCAATCCCAATGTTCTTTGTCCATTCAGGAGATTGCTTCGCTAACGCTTGCAATGACAAAGTTTGCACAATTCTTTGCGTAAATCTTGTTAGATCTTAGATAGATCCATATCGAACGGAATAAAAATATAATGAAGATAATAATAGAAATTATTGAACGGTCATCTTTACCTTTATACAATACCTCTTAAGAAATATTCCCTCAAAAAAGCCGGTGTAATATACACCGGCTCTTAATTGGACTTCATATATATCATATATTAGTTTTCCACTATATTTTGCAATATCTCTATAACTTTTGGGGGCGAGAAAGGCTTTGTAATAAAATCCTTTGCACCCAACTCAATCGCTCTTTCTACATATGCTTTTTGTCCCATTGCGCTGATCATTACAACCCGTGCCGATGGGTATTCACCGATAATTTGCTCCATGGCCGAAAGTCCATCCAACGAGGGCATAAGAATATCAATCAAAACAATGTCGGGTTTCAACTCCCGATATTGTTCTACCACTTCCTCACCGTTTTCCGCTTCTCCAACAACGTTGAAGCCGTTTCTGGTAAGTAAATCTTTTAGCATCATGCGCATAAAGAGCGCATCATCCGCAATAAGTATTCTTTTCATAAAAACTCCAGAAAGCTTACGCTCAATTAAATAAATATTTATTTCCTATGTTTTCAATAGGAACCCTGTTTAATCCTTCCCTTTTCGATTCATTTGACTATCATTCTTTTTTTCAGGAAATAATTTTCAAAGATCCGTTTCATCCCACTGCCAAGGACAGTCTCTTCAAAGACGAGACCTTCATCGATTATGCATTCACTGCCGACAAGACAGTCACGGAGTATTACATTCCTTTTTATGTGATTGTAGTTCCAGGTTACGGTTCTCTCAATCTTGACCCGGTCTTCAATTAGATTGTGCTTTCCAATTACAAGAGGTCCTATAAGACTTACATTTTTCCCGATTTTACAATTTTGTCCGATAAGCACCGGGGGTTTGATATTTATATCGTCAGGCAGAATAACTCCCTTTTCAATCCAAACCCCGGGACTTACCTCTTTTCCCGGAATATTGATCTTTAACTTGCCTTCAAGGCTGTCAAAGTGCGCCTGGCGATACTGCATAAGGTTCCCCACGTCTCTCCAATATCCTTTTGTCTCACATGCATAAAATGGGGATTTGTCATCCTTTAGTTTTGGGAATAACTGGGAGCCGAAATCGTAAAAGTCGCCATCGGGAAGAAGGTTGAGTATCTCCGGCTCGAAAATATAAATCCCATTATTTACCCAATTGCTCTTAGCTTCTTCTTTTGAGGGCTTTTCCTGGAATTCAACAATTCTGCCATTTTCATCAGTTACGACAACTCCATAATGTGTTACATCCTCTTCATATGAAAGCCCAATTGTGGCAAGAGCTTTTTTTTGCTTATGGAATTCGATTATCTTTGAAAAATTGACATCGGACATATCGTCTCCACCTATGACCATAAATGTGTCATCAAAGAAATCTTCCACATTTTTCACGGCACCGGCGGTTCCAAGTGGTTCCATTTCATATGAATATTCAATTTTCACACCGTAACGTTGTCCGTCCTGCAGGTAATTTTCAATTTGCTCGGGCAAATGATGAAGGTTCACCATAAAATCATCAATGCCATGCTCCTTTAAATGTAGTATAATATGCTCTATCACCGGCCTGTTGACAATAGGAACCATAGGCTTTGCAAGTGTAAATGTAAGAGGATATAATCTTGTCCCCAACCCTGCCGCCAGTATCATTGCTTTCATTTACCATCACTCCTTGTTAGTTTTTTTCGTAACTATTCACCATCATCATTTTTCACCGCAGAAGCCCGTCCCCAATGCCCGGTGGACGCTGATCGCCGTGTTGATAATACTTTCCGTTATTTCTATTGAGTCTTTCTCCTTTTTTCATCTCTGCGATCTCCGCTATCTCCGCGGTGAATAGTAGTGTTTTTTATCATCCAATCCCTCTGTTCGAATTCCCGGAAAAAAGTACCTTGATAACAAATGCCGGAATCGCAGTCATCCTGTGAAATCTGGAAGGCTGGGTAATAAGCCTGTAAAACCACTCCAATCCTGTTTTTTGGAAAAAAGCCGGCGCTCTTTTTATGTTACCGGAGAGAACATCGAAACTTCCTCCCACACCGATTGCAACCATATCTCCCAATTTATCCCGGTTTCTGTGAAACCATTTTTCCTGTGCCGGGAAGCCCATCCCGATGAGCAAAAGTTGAGGGTTGGCTTTTTTAATTTGCTCTATCGCTTCATCATCATCTTTGAAATAACCATGATATGTGCCGACGCAATTGAAATCGGGATGCTTTTCTTTGATTATTCTGGATGCTTTGTCGGTAACTCCGGGCTTTGCTCCCAGGAGAAAAACTCTCCAGGGATATTTCTTCGCTTCCCCGGTCATCCTGTTAATAATATCAATACCCGGAGCCCTGCCTTTAAGTTTTACTCCTGATTTTTTACCTGCCCAGAGAATTCCCACCGAGTCCGGTACTACCAGGGATGCATTATTGACTATTTCCCTGAACTCAGCATCTTTTTGGGCATGCATAACCATTTCCACCCCAAGAGTCACAATAAGGTGAGCGCCTCCGGATTGGATAAGGTTGTCAATTTCATCCAATGTTTCATCCATTGACAGGTTGTGAACTTTTGTACCCAGAATATGGATTGTATCCATTTATAATTCCTTTGATAATTCCTTGAGGAGATTCTTGCTTGTATTTCTCATCTTGTAAATGTAATTACTATTTCTTTTATCGTGTTATTTAATCCTGTTTACTGATAAAATTAAAGGAGTAAGGAAAATATGAGAGAATTCTTTGATTTATTGTGAAATTATAATTGAGGCATAATCAATTAATATACGATCCAGAGGAGATAAAAAGTGGGAGTATGCGAAGTTCATGGAATACCCTTTGACAAGGACGGTTGGATCTGTCCGGTATGCGGGAAGGATAGATGCAAGGAGTGTGAGTATGTAAACTGTGTTATCGATGGCAGGAAAAAGGATTATGAATGCTCCTTCAAATGTGAATTTTGCAATGGCATTGCAGGACTGGATCACAAGGAGCAATGCGCCATATGCGGTGCTATCGGATGTAACATCTGTATAGGCGTTTGTAATATAGACGATATATCCGCCTGCCCCGACTGCGGCTCCATATGTAGTCAATGTGGTAAGAGATATACAAATAAATACCTTGAAAAATGTGATTTATGCCCGGCACTGATGTGCTCAATATGTCGTCTCAGAGAATGTAATCTTTGCGGGAAAAAAGTCTGCCACCAACATTCTTTTAAATGCACCAGGTGTGGCAAATACACATGTAAGGATTGCCTGGGGGGATTGAATGCAATAGGGGAAGGAAAAATTTGTCGTGATTGTACTTATATATGCCCTGGATGCGACTCCATACTTGCAAAAGATTTTTCACTTGAATGCACGACTTGCGGACTGCAAATATGCAAGAAATGTGCAAGACTATGTGCAGTATGCGGCAAAAGCTTTTGCAGGGAGCATATCGACAAATGTTCTATTTGCAATGAATATACATGTAAAACTCATTGTGATATATGTCCTGCATGTGGTGGGTATTCATGCAACAAACACTTTTTTAGATGTGAGTTGTGTGGAGTTGGCTACTGTGAAAAATGTAGAGCTCATAAGGAAGAAAACCTGTGCAATCTTTGTGATCACCTCAATCCCCTCAATCCCCTGAAGGCAGGCGTAGTTGGTGATTTTCTGGACAAGCTCAAAGAGAAAGAACCCATCCTGCAAAAGCTTTCAGGATGGGAGTATGCTATCGGCAGAGAAGTCTATGTCTTTTATGGAAAGTCGATTATTAATAATTACATTGTTGTGGCGGATAAGAAAACAGGATCAGCTCTGACAATAAACAAAGTGGGGATAATTGATAAAATTCGAAGAATATTCTCGTGATAAATCGAAAGTAACTCTTCAGCCTCTGACGTATTTTACCGCAGAATACACAGAGGATTGGAAGAATTATTGGACTATTCTCCAAATGTCGATCCCCAGGATTAAACTACCTATCCTGAATTTATTTCAGGGACATAATTGTTTGAAATTTCTTCTCTTTTTATTTTCGCACTCTCTGCGCTCTCCGGTGAATAGTAACAATTGAAAGAATCTACGAGTGTATTTATTACACTTTTTTACTTGTGATAAAGAGGAAAAATGGAAATATTGGGTTAATAAGGTAATTGATATTTGATACAGGTGGTTGATAATTTTAATGATTAAAGAAAGAAGTAAAAATGAAGCTTCTCTTTTAAATAGAGGAGATATTTTGGATTGGATAAGCTTCATAGAGAGATTAAAAGAGCATGGGAATCAAGATGAAAGATATATTTGGAATTTACTTGATAAGGGAACCCGGGAAGATTTAATGGATTGTGCCCCTGAAAAGATGGTCGATGATGAAATCAAAGATCTACTTATTTTTGATCTCAATAAGATTATTGACAACAGAGAGTTTTCTTCTTCCGGCAAATTTGCGAATATCAAGTTTTACGGGGAATGCAAGATGCTCCTGGAGCAGGATGTGGATAAATTAAACAAGAAAAAACTTAGAAGACTTAACAGGCTTATACTGGAAAATATTTATCCTCATGAGATTGCAAGGAACAATCAGAATCCATCTGTTACTGTCGATATTGTTATCTTTACGATTCAACATGAGAAATTATGTGTGCTGCTCATAAAGAGAAAATATCCTCCATACAAGGGGAAATGGGCAATTCCCGGGGGATTCGTAAAATACAAGGAGCCTCTTGAAGATGCAGCGATAAGAGAATTGGAAGAAGAGACAGGCGTCAAGGAAGTATATATTGAGCAGCTATATACTTTTGGAGAGCCAAGAAGAGACCCCAGGAAAAGAGTTATAACCGTGGCTTATTTCGCGCTCATATCGTCGGAAAACCTGGTGGTTCGCCCCGATACGGATGTAAGCGACGTTCGATGGTACTCGGTATATAAACTGCCGAAGCTTGCTTTTGATCATGAGAGAATTGTAAATTATGCACTGACAAGACTTAGAAACAAGATAATGTATGCGAATGTGGCCTTTCAATTGTTATCTGATGAATTCACACTCACCGAACTCCAAAAAGCTTATGAGGTAATCCTGGACAAGAAGCTTGATAAGAGAAATTTCCGTAAGAAAATTATTTCTTCTAAAATACTTGAAGAAACCGGCAACAAGAAACTGGAAGGAAGACACAGACCGGCCAGACTTTATCGTTTTTCTGCGGAAGATTGCCTGGAAGATTATTGTCTGCCAAAAAAGGAAAGTGGAAAATAGAAATTGGAAGTGAGAAGATAGGGTTCAGATCTGTAGGAGGGATGTCCCCATCCCGATAAAAGGTATTTTTCAACGCAGAAGCCTGCCCTGAACTCGTTTCAGGGATCGCAGAGTCCGCAGGGGATAATCGAAAAAAATATTGATTTCTCTGTGGTAAATGGAAATGGGAAAGGGAAAAGGGAAATGGGAAATAACCGGAATTTTGAGTTTTTTCGATACCCTCTCATCCTACATCCTACATCCGACTTCCGGCCTCCGTCGTCCGGCCTCCGATAATATTACAAATCAACCTCACCCTCCGGCTCCGGTGGTGGAGGCGCGGGTTTCTCCGGCGGTAATTCGACCGGTATGGCATCCTCAATTATAATTTCCGGAGCTTCCTGTTTCGGAGGAGCTTTCTTTGGAGCCGGCGCGAAATCTTCAGGTGGAAGAATATCCTCTTCATAAACCTCCGGGGCATAAGTCTCCTTTTTTACTTCCTTTTTCTCGCTGTCATCCGTTGACTTTACAACTTTTTCGCCATGAAGCGTGCAGTATTTTTTGGGGTCCTTTCTTTTCTGGAAATATTCTATATGTGTCTTGGGGCAATTCGACGTGGCTCTTAATCCGGTTTCATCACATATCAACACTGCAACAAGGTTGGACTTGACAGATTGAAATCTCTTCGGTTTTGTACCGCTGAGGGCTTTTTTCATAAAATCGGCCCATATCGAAGCGGGAATATTTCCGCCAAATGCACGGTTCATCCTGGAATAGTCATCGTTTCCCGTCCAGACCGCCGCCGCCAGATCCGGTGTATATCCCACGAACCAGGCGTCCCTGTAGCTGTCGGTCGTGCCGGTCTTTCCTGCCGCGGGGCGACCTATCTGAGCGCCGGTTCCCGTTCCTGCTTTGATTACGTCCTGAAGCATATCGGTCATTGCGCTTGCCGTTGTCGCGGGTATCACAACCTCGGATGAGGGATATGTATTATTCTCGATGACATTCCCCTCGGAATCGATAATCTTCTTTATCGTAGTAGGCTCACATCTGACTCCCTGATTGGCCAGAATCGAGACGGCCGATGTCATATCCAGGGTGGTCACGACTCCCGCACCCAGCCCCAGTGAAAGCGTGGGTTCCAGTCTGTCTTTTATGCCCATCTTGTATGCATACTGGATTATCTTTTCAGGCCCAAGGCGGTGTGTCATCCTGACCGCCGCTACATTGCGAGAGTATTGAATCGCTCTTCTTATGGGAATTGCTCCCATAAATTTACCGTCACAATTTTTGGGTGAATATGAACGTCCCGGTCCGTCGGGATAACTGACGGGAGAGTCAAGAACGATGGAATCCGGGCTGAACCCGGAATCAATTGCAGTAGTATAGACAAATATCTTGAATGAAGATCCCGGTTGTCTTCTTGCCTGCCATGCCCTGTTGAACTGGTTGTCTTTTGACCATTTCTTGCCGCCGACCATCGCCCTGATAAAGCCTGTCTTTGGATCAATTGCTACAATTGATGCCTGCGAGCAGTTGAGATACTGTAGTTTTGCCCGGTTAAGTCCTCTGTTGATTGCATTTTGGGCGACCTTCTGCATTCTTATATCTATTGTTGTATAAACCTTGAGTCCACCACGGTATAGAAGATCATCATCATATTTCTGGAAAAGCTCATTAAGCGCATAAGTTGTGAAATAGGGATATTTCAGAAGCTTTACATGACTTTTTCTTCGAGAGAACTTCAACTTTTTGTGAATTGCTTTTTTCATGGTCTTGTAATCGATATATTCACAATCGTGCATTCGCTTGAGTACCAGTACCTGCCTTTCCTTCGCGTATTTCTTATTGATAAAGGGAGAATAATCGTTTGGTGCGGCGGGCAGACCGGCAATCATGGCACTCTCGGCGGGCGTGAGATCTTCCACGTTTTTACCGAAATATGTTTTTGAGGCCGCTTGTACTCCATAGGCTCCTGCCCCGAAATAAATCTGGTTTAGATAGAGCTCCATTATCTCACGCTTGGTAAACTTTTTTTCAATCTGGACGGCAAGTAAGGCCTCTCTTACCTTTCTTCTTATGGTTGCCCGGGGATGAAGGAAAATATTTCTTGCAAGTTGTTGGGTTATTGTGCTTGCGCCCTGGGACAGTGAGCGTTCCTTATAGTCAATATAAATCGCACGGGCAATATCCTTGAAGCTTATCCCTCGATGCTCGTAAAATCTGGCATCCTCTATAGCGAGTATGGCATTGATGAGATTTTTAGGAATCTGATCATACTTTACCCATTCTCGATTTTCCTTGAACAGAGTTGCCAGAAGCTTTCCATCGGATGAATAAATCCTGGTCGTCTCACTGGGTGAGTAGAATTTTAATTTCTCAACGTTGGGCAGATCCTTGGAGCACTCGGCAAATATCACGAAAACAACGCTTGCACCGCATAATATAGCCGCGATCAGGAAGAGCGGAATAAGCACAAACCACCTGATTATTCTGAATCTTTTCTTTTTCTTTTTTTTCTTTCCGTTAGTCTTCCCGTTAATTTCTTTTTCAGATTTCTTCATCAAATATCACCTTGCAAGAATCAATGGATTTCTCATGATAAATTTTACCATATAGTTTTAAATGAGGCAATAACTTTTGTCGATTACTAATGTCATCCTGAGCGGAATACGATAATTTTACTTTACTGAGATTAATGCCGCTAATAACGGGGCTTACTTGTCTCCGATGAATTACTCAGCGAAGGATCTCTTCTCCCCGGTTCTCTCTTAACAATCATCATTCATATTGAAACTCTCTTCCTTCAATGGGGTTTAGATTCTTCGCTGTGCCATTATAAGCAAATCAACAGAATCTCGTTTTCGAGAAAGTCAACGGAATCAAGTAAATTCCTCGTGATCCGCTCAGAATGACAATCCCGGTGAATCAATACATCTATTAAAGTCTGGATTTCAGCCTTTCATCCATTATAGCGTTAACAAAGCCTGAGATTGACTCGTTTCCGAATTTTTTTGAAATCTCAACTATTTCATTAATTGCAACCTCTGCAGGCACATCATCGAAATATTCCATCTCGCAGATTCCCAGTCGCAGCGCACAAAGAGCGACATTAGGTACGTCTCTTAATGTTCCTTTTCTCAGGTGCTTTTCAATTATACTGTCGATTTCCTTGCGATTTTTATTCCAGGTTATAACTCTTTTTTCGATTTCACCCTTTATTCCCTTTGAATCATCGTGCTCTAAAGTTGATTCCAATACATCCAGAATGTCATGTTTTCCCACTTGAGATGAAAACATTGTTTTGAATGCAAATTCTCTTGCTTTTGTTCGTTTTCCGGTCTTCATTCTTCCCTGCTTTCAATTTTACGAAATATTACTGTATAGACTCCTGCATATTCTCTACAAAACGGGTGTGAATCTCACTCTGCCTGAATTGTATGTCGTTGAGCATTTGTCTGTGGAATGGAATTGTTGTTTTTATTCCCTGGATATCTATTTCATACAATGCTCGCTTCATTCTTATCAGTGCTTCTTCACGATCTTTGCCATGACTTATCACCTTTGCAAGAAGTGAGTCATAATAAGGCAGAACCTTATAACCCCGGAAAATATGGGTATCAATCCTGATTCCGGGACCTCCCGGTAGGCGGAACCTGGTTATCTCACCCAGAGAAGGCATGAAATTTTTATCGGGATCTTCAGCGTTTATACGGCACTCTATGGCATGTCCTCTGATAAACACCTGGCGCTGATTTATATCGAGAGGCTCATCCATTTCAGTCTTGATCTGCTCTCGTACAAGATCAACTCCTGTTACCATCTCGGTCACAGGATGCTCGACCTGTATCCTGGTATTCATTTCCAGGAAAAAGTATCTTGAAGTATCGGGGCTAAAAAGGAATTCCACTGTCCCCACGCCATGATAACCAATTGCACTTGCCGCCCTGACAGCGGCATCTCCCATCTTTCTCCGCATATAAGGGGAAATAACTTGCGAGGGAGCTTCCTCTATCAATTTCTGATTCCTTCGTTGAACAGAACAGTCCCTGTCTCCAAGGTGAATTACATTGCCAAGTTTGTCGGCAAGAATCTGGAATTCAATATGTCTGGCATCTGGAAGGAATTTCTCAAGGTATATTCGATCATCACCGAAAGATCTGTGACTCTCCATCCTTGCTATGGAAAGATTGTCTCTCAATTCCCCCTCGTTTGTTACGATTCGCATTCCCTTTCCGCCACCGCCGGCCACTGCCTTGATTATCAGTGGAAATCCATACTGGCGCGCGAAACTGAAAGCTTCCCTGTCCTCTTCCAGAACATCTGTCCCGGGCAACACCGGAACACTCTCAGCTATCACTGTCTTCCTGGCCATAGCTTTATCTCCCATGAGGGTCATTGTCTCCCTGGTGGGGCCGATAAAAACAATGTTATGATCCTTGCATATTTCAACGAACTCGGGGTTCTCTGCAAGAAAACCATAACCTGGATGAATTGCATCTGCGCCCGATATCAGGGCTGCACTTATTATATTGGGTAGATTCAGGTAACTCTCGGACACATCCGGTGGACCCACACAAAAAGCTTCATCTGCAAGTTGAACGTGAGGTGATTCCCTGTCAGCCTCGGAAAATATCGCCACCGATTTTATATCCAACTCCCTGCATGCTCTTAGTATCCTGAGAGCTATCTCGCCACGATTTGCTATTAAAATCTTTCTGAACAATTTTTTGCCTCCATCACTGCGTTTCAATTACAAAAAGCTGTTGACCGTATTCTACAGGCCTTCCGTCATCTTCAAGTACCTTGATCAGTGTTCCATCAACCGTTGACTTTACTTCGTTAAGGATATTGACTGTCTCAACAAGTCCCAGAACCTGTCCTTCCTTTACATTCTCTCCAATATTTACAAAGGGTAGTCCCTTCTCATTCAGCAGGTGGAGAATGCCCAGGTATTTTGACTTGATTGAATCCAGCCCGGTCTCAATCTCGACAGTATCAGTTTTTAAATCAGGTGTATGTATTGAGGGGTGAACATCACGCCGGCTGGTAAGTTTGATTCCTATGTTGTCAAAACCGGTCTCCAGGGATTTGATATTTCGCTCACAAAACAAATCAACAAGTTCTACCAATCCTGTTTCGCAAAATTCCCGGAATTCCGGAAAATCAGCAT
This sequence comes from Vulcanimicrobiota bacterium, assembly GCA_021107945.1. Taxonomy (GTDB): domain Bacteria; phylum Vulcanimicrobiota; class JAJTBE01; order JAJTBE01; family JAJTBE01; genus JAIORV01. The sequence goes on from JAIORV010000050.1 coordinate 25,446, forward strand.
TTTCTTCATTTTCAATAAGTCTTCCAGATTCCTCCATTTTATCTTCAAAAAAAGTTTTCATGATCTCTCCTTGATTCTTTTAACTATATATAGTTATCGATATATTTTATTCACCATAAAGACTACAAAGGATAACGGAGAACAGAGGCCGGATTGTGGAGGCCGGATCCTGTTTCTATTTATTGTAGATTTGCGGTTCCTTATCCTCCTTGTAGTTATAGAATGACAAGCATTCCAAGGGGCCGAATAGCTGCCATTTTTTATAAATAAAAAAAAATAGCAAACCAGCAAACAGTTCAGAATCTTCCACAGTATAACAGTTATTCCTTCATGACGCAAAAACAGGAAACATGATCTTTTCAGGCGTTTTTATGTATAAGTCCTGATTCTATATATTCAGTCTGTTAGCCCGGGGCAGATGCCTAATCTTTGATGACATTTTTTTTCACCGCAAAAGCCCGCCCTGAACTTGTTTCAGGGACCGCAGAGACCACAGAGGGTTCAAGGGATTGATAGGCCAACGGTCGTATTTCCGATTGTAAAATGCACCTCGTTTATACCTCATGTTTTTAAACTCCCCATAATAAAATAAACTGACTGTAAAGTTAGTTCCACATAAGTTATCGTGAAGGTTCTGCGTAGGCGGTCAGCAGGCGGTCGAACAATTCTGATTCCTTGAACCGGCGGTTGAAGCGGTAGCAATACTCGTCAAGGAATCGCTGGAGGTGTTTCGAGCTTACGCCGTGGAATATTCCCTGGATGGTCGATTTTACATTGCCAATCAGGGTGTGAACCCAGGGAAGAATTTTCGACGCTTTTCCCCCCTTGACCGGGACCGCCTCGTGGGTGAAGCCCCGCTTGGAAAAACATCGGTAAGCGCTGAAACCATCGGTCTTTACCGTGCTTTTGTCCTTGATGAATTTTCCCTCGGCGACCTTGAGCAGTTCGTCGGAGTTGGCATTGTCAATCACTTTCATAGAGGTGAAACCGGCGTGTGGGTCTTGTGAAAGACGGTTTCGGCGGTTACCGAGGCCTGATACTTGCAGGCTTTACACTGATAAAGATGGCGGGTCGAGTGGTAAGAATATTCAACATACCCGCAGCGGGGGCACACGAAACCTTGCGGCCATCGCATTTTGAAGAGATATTTCCAGAAATCTTCTTCTTTGACGAATTTTTTTGCGAACTTCGGCAGACCGATTTTGGTGTATTTGATTCCAGGTTCCACGGCGTAACCTCCTCAATGATATGTGGATTTGACGAGACTTGGAAGGCCTTCCTTCCTCTGTCCATATATCATTCGACAAGGATACATGTGTATCCTTTTATTGCGGAGGTAAATTGATAATCAGTTTTCTTAATTCAAAAATGGCATTTCTTAATTAATTCAATTCATAATTTCCTGGCTAAATATATCATCGTACCGATCCCGCCTTTTCATCACGGTGAATTTGCCCTTTTCATCCACCAGAATCCTGGCGGGGCGGGGGAAGGAGTTGGCGTTGGCGGGCATGTATGAAGAGCTGTAGGCCCCGGTGGCGCGGATCATTAGAATATCTCCCCGCTTCGGGCGACGGGGTAAAGAGATCTTGTATTTCGCCAGCATATCGCCGGAGAAGCAAAGGTTGCCCCCCACGAATGTTTCAAAAGGCTCATCGTCGCCGGATGGCGAACCGGTTAGTATCTCCCAGTGTTTTATATCGCCCTCAATCAGGGAATCGCAATAGCTGGTAACTCCCATCTCCAGGGCGACCAGGTTATGTCCCCCGGAAATGGTCCGCACGTGAGATGCCCGGGCCAGGGTGATTCCCGCGTCTTCCACGATGCTTCGTCCCGGCTCCACCATCAGGATCGGCCCGCCCAGGCCGTCCAGAGCCTCCACTGTGGGGATTTCCTCCCCGTCAACCGGCACGGTCCCCTTCAAGAGCGCCCGTAACATATTCCACTTGGGATAGGCCGAATAAAACTTCTCGCCGTTCCATTTATCCAGGTTAATCTGCCCGGTTTCGTCGGGAGGGAAACCCTCAGTCTGCCCCGCCCAGCAGAACATATGGGAAAAATCCCCCCGTCGGGCCGCTTCCAGACCCTCCCTGGTTCGCTGTACCAAGTTGTCCCAAGTATCTTTATCCACATAAGAAACGGGATAACCGCCCCCGATATTTATCACTCGGCATTTTATCCCGGCCCGGTTAAGATGACGGCCCAGTTCACCCAGACGTCCCAACACAGCCCGGTACGGTTTTAGCTCCGTTATCTGGGAGCCGATATGGGTATGAAATCCCATAAAATTAACCTGGGGATAGTCTTGGAGGGATTTGATGAAATCAGGAACCCGGTCGATGGGTTCGCCGAATTTTGTCCATATTCCCGCGGTAAAAACCGAGGCTTGGGTAACATTACCAAGATTATAACCGCTTATCCGCAGAAGAACCCTGGGTCGCTTCCCCATACGGACGGCTATCTCGGCGATTAAGTCAAACTCCTCCCGGCAGTCGGCGATAATCAACATGTTTTCCCTAATGGCCTCCTCAATCAATTCATCTTCCTTGCAGTTGCCGTTTAATACCAGTTTTTCCGGGTCAATCCCCGCCTGCCGGGCGCTTCGAACCTCGTTATAGGAGGCGACGTCGGCCCCGCCCCCTTCCTCTTGCACAATCCTGAGAACCGAGGGGTGGGCGCTGGCTTTCACCGCATATCTGACTTCGCCCCGGGGGTATGCCTCCCGAAAAACCCGGTGAAATCCCCGGATATTCTCCCGGATAACCGGGCTGTAACACAGGTGTAGAGGCAGACCGAACCGGTCAATCCAGAAATCAAGCTCCCGTCCCATGAGCCTGGTTTCATCACCGGATTTCTGAAGGATTTGCTCCGACGGTTTGTTGGCTGAATTCATCTTCATATCGATTTTTGTCCTCCCATCCTCCTGGATTTTTACCATTGATTACTCCATCGGCATGGTAATTATGGTGGGTTTCTATTTTATTTCTCTATTACCTGCCGACGGGATTAAATGACCATTGAAAAGGCAGCGTCGTTGCCTTATAAGGTGTTAAATGCATTGGGTGCACATGTTTCCTGTCAAAAATATTTATTACTATTCAGATCCCACCACCATGTCATCCTGAGCGGAATACGATCTCTTAATTTACTGGATAAGCTTTGGTAAGAACGGATTTTACTTACCTCCGATGTATTAATCAGCGAAGGATCTCTTCGGTGGCGAACGATCTCCTTCAAGCATAAGTTCAAGAGATTCTGGTTTATTCTTGTCAAGTATTTTTTAAAAAAACAACAACATCTTATCA
>JAIORV010000199.1 GCA_021107945.1 Vulcanimicrobiota bacterium
CCAGCCGACCTTCAACGAATCAGTATATCGGGGACGGCAAAAAGATCATTACAGTTTCCGGGAACAACACAAATCTGATAAAAGCCCTCAGCGTCGGATGGAGATACGGGAAGATGCTGGAAGAAGGCAAAAGCATAAGGCAGATCGGGACCGAAGAAAAAAGAGCAGACAGGACGATTTACAAATATCTGAATCTCAACTACCTCTCTCCTAATATCGTCAATAGTGTCATGGACAGCGAAGCCCCGGCGCATATTAACATGCAGGCACTCTTCAACATCGCTTCCAAGTATCCCGATTTCAATGACCAGGAGGGGGTGTTTTATTGCAGGTAATAGTAGATAATAGTCTGAAGTTGTGCAAAAGAGATTGAGAGTAAATCAGTATAGTCCAAAGAAAATTTATAGATTTGAGATCATTGGGGAAGAGAATTTTTTGAAAAAAATTCTCTTCCCCAAACCCCATCTCCAAAAAACTTTAAACTGCATATTTCAAACCATTCTCCGACTTAATGCCTGTGTTTTTGTTGCTTCAAACGCTTGTTTTATCGAATCTTCGATTCGATAAAACAAGCACTGCAATCCTTTTCATCTCGCTTCGCTTCGATGAAAAGGAAAAAGTATATTGGATTTTATTAGTTACCACCATCAAAATTCCGATTATCTTCTACTATATACCCCAAACTCGCTCCCAAAGATGAAAACAACGCCAATACCTTTGACTCACCCAATTTCGCCCATGTATAGAAACCCATATGTCTCGCCAAATTCATCGCAGATCACAAGCTTACCCAAGTCAAAGTTACTTCCCACAATGCAAAAATCCCGCAGTGTTGCGGGACTTTTGAGATGTTTTGTATATAAACATTAAACATGAAAAATACTGGTGGTGGACTAAAAATTCCCTATCTCAACCATACTAGAATCTCACCTGAAAACATCAAATAACAGGGAATTTACAGGGAAATATTAATTTTTTGGGCAGGTTCATTAGCATAAGGGGAAATCGAAATGGAGCAAACATAGTAAAACAGGGGCTTTCCCCGATCGTGAATTCCCATAAAAGCCCAAATTCCCTAAAAAGATAACAGGGAATTTTTTTGGGGTAGCAGGGAAAGATTTTGGACTAATGGGAAATATCATTGGGAATTCAATCTCTCTCCTGTAGCATATACATACCATTTTGTCTGTAGTCACCCAAAGAATATGCCTAGCGGTGCTTCTCCCTTTTATTTTAAATAGAGTTGAAAGTTCCCCATGCAAAAGCCAATAAGTAGAACCGGAATTGTCTCCAAGGCTTTTAATAGGTTGAACCAGTATTATTCTCCCTATCCGGGCATTTTCTTGAATATGTGTGAGGATATAATGGATAAAAAAGTATGACAATAATTTTTGAGTAATTATTCTACTGACTTATTGACATTTATTTTTCCATGTGATAGAATGATTAAAATAACAGTAGAATTTGTACTACATCCAAAAGGTGAATTCAATGAACTCTATTCTCCTGAAATCAATTGCCCGTGTTCAGGTTGGATACCAGGCAAGGACCAGTCTTAAGGAGAGCGCCGATGGGACCCATCGTATTATTCAGAGCAAGGATTTTGATTCCAATCATGTCCTCCAAAAAGATAGCCTTTCCGCATTCTTTCCGGAACGGGATTGGAAACTATATTCCGCAAGCAAGGGAGACATTCTCTTCCAGGCTCGCGGGAAGGATCATTTTGCATGTTGCATTGAAGAAGACCTGCCTGATACTCTTGCGGCGGGTTCGTTTTATATCATTCACTTGAAAACAAAAGAAATACTACCGGAATATTTAGCATGGTGGTTGAATCAAGCTCACGCACAAACCTATATCCGATCCCGGGCAAGAGGAACCGGGATTTCCTTTGTTTCCAAGGAAGTTCTTTCAAAGTTTAATATAAAGATCCCGCCCACATCCATCCAGCAAAAAATAATCTCAATCATAAAGATATGGCAGCGGGAAAAATCACTTCGCGAAAAGCTTACCGAATGCAGGTCGCGTCTGGTAAAAGGAATTTGCTTAAATGCAATCAGAAAGTAAAGGAGAGTTATAAGATGGCTCAACAGGTTTCACAAAAGGAAATTAACGATATTGTCTGGAAGGCTTGCGATACTTTTCGGGGAGCGGTCGATCCGGCCGAGTATAAAAATTACATCCTGACTATGCTCTTTATTAAATATATGAGCGATCTCTGGAAAGACAAGCGGGAAGAATATGAAAAAAAGTACAGAGGAAACAAGGATCGAGTCAATCGGGCGCTTAGCCGGGAGAGATTTATGGTACCGGCGGAGTCGAATTTCGATTATCTTTATAGCAAACGGGATGAACCCAATATCGGCGAGATTATCAATATAGCACTGGAGAAAATCGAAGACGCCAATAAGGCGAAGCTCGAGACTGTCTTTCGAAATATTGACTTCAACAGCGAGGCGGCATTGGGACAGCCAAAAGAACGCAATCGCCGCCTGAAAAACCTTCTGGGGGACTTCGCCGATAATCGCCTGGATCTCCGTCCCTCACGCATTGGAAACCGGGATGTCATCGGGGATGTCTATGAATACCTGATTGCCAAATTCGCCGCGGGCGCCGGGAAAAAGGCGGGGGAATTTTACACTCCTCCGGAGGTTTCCACCCTATTGGCAAAGCTGGTTGACCCGAAGTCGGGCGACAAAATATGTGATCCTGCCTGTGGTTCCGGCTCCCTGTTAATAAAAGTGGGGAAGCAAGTTGGCAGTGAAAACTTCGCTCTATTCGGGCATGAATCCAACGGCTCCACATGGTCTCTATGCCGGATGAATATGTTCCTGCACGGAATGGACTCTGCCCGAATTGAATGGTGCGACACGCTCAACAATCCCAAGTTAATTGAAAACGATGAATTGATGAGATTCAATGTGGTTGTTGCCAATCCGCCGTTTTCCCTGGATAAATGGGGCAGGGAGAACGCCCTTCACGATAGATTTAACCGTTTTTGGAGAGACACTCCCCCAAAAAGCCGGGGGGATTATGCCTTTATTACCCATATGATAGAAATTTCCCTTGAAGGCGAGGGCAAGGTGGGAGTGGTTGTCCCTCATGGAGTTCTTTTCCGCGGCGGCTCGGAAGGGACTATACGCCGGAAATTAATTGAAGAGAATTTACTTGAAGCAGTTGTGGGATTGCCTGCCAAACTATTCTTCGGAACCGGCATTCCGGCGGCTATCCTTATATTCAATAAAGGGCGGAAGTCCTGGGACGAGGCTCAGTCGAAGCGGGATCGACATATTCTATTCATTGACGCCAGCCGGGAATATGAAGATGTCAAAAAACAAAACCGCCTGCGGGATCAAGATATCGATAAGATTATCTCCGTCTTCCGGGAGTTCAGGGAGGTCGAAAAATACTCCTGTCTTGCGACGCTGGATGATATCAAGGAAACTGATTACAACCTGAATATTCCCCGTTATGTGGATACATTCGAGGAGGAAGAGGAAGTTGATATTCCTGCGGTGCAGAGGGAGATCGAGGAGATTGAGGCTGAATTGTCAAAGACACAGGCGGAGTTGAATGGGTATTTGAAAGAATTGGGACTGACTTCGAAATAGACTCTTATATTTTACTGACGACTGATTACAAGCAGGACTTACGCAACTGTCATTCTGAGCGATACAAGAATGAATTGCTTTACTCCGATGATTTTCTCAAAGACGGGATTGTATTGATCTACGGAGATTAACATAGCGAAGAATCTCCATACGCTTTGGATTGGTTTAAAGAGATCCTTCGCTGTGAAAGACATCGGAGACAAGTAAAATCCGTTCTTGCCAAGGTTATTCAGGAAAGGTAAAGATCGTATTTCGCTCAGGATGACAGTTTCACGCATTTCTTTCTTGGAAATGAGTAAATCCTGTACAAGGAAAATGGAGATTAATATGAGCAAGCGGAATGAGAATAGACCGGGGTATAAGAAAACTAAAGTTGGATGGATTCCGGAGGATTGGGAATATATTACTTTTGATAAGTCCTGCAGGCTAATAAGGGGTCCTTTTGGCAGCATGTTAAGGAAAGACCTTTTCGTGGAAGATGGATATAAGGTCTATGAGCAAAGACATGCCATCTATAAGAATTTCAAGCAAGGAGAATATTATATTAGCAAAGAAATGTTTGAAAAATTAAGAAGATTCTCTCTTGAGCCCGATGATATAATTATGAGTTGTTCAGGTACCGCTGGCAAGTTTGCGATTGTTCCTAAGAGCGCAAAACCTGGCGTCATAAATCAGGCGCTTCTCAAGATTACCCCTAATACTCATATTGTAAATATAAGTTTCATTTTCTATTTTTTCCACTCTTTATTTTTTAGAAAGCATCTTTTTTTGGATTTTTCAGGTGGGGCAATAAAAAATATTGCATCAATGAATATTTTAAGAAGAATTCCTATAAAAATCCCCCCCTTTCCCGAACAAAAGAAGATCGCTGAAATTCTATCCGCCTGGGATCGGCCTATCGAGCAGGTTCGGAAACTAATTGACGCCAAACAGCGACTAAAAAAGGGGCTGATGCAGAAGCTTCTTACAGGGCGAATTCGATTTCGGGAATTTGGTAAGCCGGCAAAAAACAAAGGTGAATTGCCGGAGGGTTGGAAATCAGTAAAAGCAAAAAGGTTATTCCAAAGACGCTCAAAAAAGAATTGTGGAGATGAAATAGTATTATCAGTAACGCAAGATCAGGGAGTAATTCCCAGAGACTCACTTGATAAAAAGATTAACATGTCAGTTACAAATACTGACTCGTACAAACTTGTTGAACCAGGAGACTATGTTATAAGCCTCCGTTCTTTTCAGGGTGGGTTGGAATATTCAAGAATAAGAGGAATTGTTAGCCCAGCATATCAGATCATTCATCCAGAATTAGAAATTGATGATCACTTTTATCGATATTACTTCAAATCTTACCGTTTTATCGGACATTTGGCGGTTGCAGTAATTGGCATTCGTGATGGCAAGCAAATAAACTATGATGATTTTGCATATATGAGAATTCCATATCCAGCAGTTGAAGAACAAAGACATATAGCCAAAGTTCTTGACGCTTGCGATCGGAAAATCAAATTTCTTCAAAAAAAAGAATCCGCTTTAAAAAGACAGAAAAAAGGTTTAATGCAGAAGCTTTTAACGGGCGAAATTAGAGTGAAAAGCGAGTTGATGACTGAATGAATCCTTTTACGCAGGAAAAATTAAATAGTATTTTTAAAGTTTCACCAACATGTCCCGATAGGGTCAATTCACGTGAAAGTAGTTGGCTTGAATTTAAAGAGTCGTTTGGATGGAAAAGCTTGCCAAAATATCTAAAAACTTCTGCAGCCTATGCAAATGTAAATGGCGGATATATAGTATTTGGAATAAAAAATAAGCCCCACGTAATGTTGGGCTTATCAGAAAATGGACTGCAAAGTTTTAGAAATATTGACCCGGAAAAAATGACTCAAAACTTCAATGAGTATTTTGATCCAGAAATAAATTGGAAAATTGATGAATATGAACTTAATAACAAAATATTTGGGATTCTCTATATCTATGAATCCAAGAATAAACCAGTAATATGCAGGAAAGACTCATCTAATGTGCTTAAACAAGGAGAAATTCATTATCGTTACAGGGGGAGAACACAAAAAATCAAATATTCAGAACTAAGAGAAATCCTTGAAACTAAGAGGAAAAACGAACAAAAGTTATGGTTGAAGCATCTTTCACAAATTGCCCGTATTGGCGTTAGAAATGCTGGGGTATTTGATTTTCATACGGGAATGGTTAATGGAACAGGTGGTTCTTTCTTAATTGATGAAACTCTACTAAGTCAGATAGCTTTCTTAAAAGAAGGTCAATTCAATGAAAAAGGGGCTCCAGCACTTAGACTTATCGGGAATGTTGAAGCAATAGGAAGTAATATTCCTATGGGAATAGGTGTAAAAAAAATAATAAAGACAAAAGGTATTAGAATCGGTGACATAATTGTTACATTCTTAAATCAAGATATTCCAGATGATCCAGAAGAGTATATCAAGCAGATATGTTTTGAAAGTACAGGATTTTTGCCAGTTTATTATTATATGAATTTAGCCAATCTCGACTCTGAAAAAACCATCAACATACTTGAGCAAGTTATTTCGAGAAGGCAGTCTGGAAAAAAGCTTGTTGAGCGATTGAGAAAAAAGTCAACTCAGCATATGAATATGACAAATTCACAGAATGAGATTGCAGATAAAAAGCGCGAGCTTGCAAGTCAACTTATTAATAAAAAAGTAGATGAGAATCTTTCCGAAAAGAATTTAATATATTGTCTGCAGGCACTTCGGACGCTTTCACCTGAACAAATCGCTTCAAATTCTGAAGATATTCGTGATTTGTTGAAAATGTGGTTTAATAAATATTATGCATCAGCTTCAGGATACCTTGCAGGCAATCTGCGAAGGGCAATTTGCTGGGTGGATGAGGCTTTGTATATGGAAAGACCATAAGGAAAGCATAAAAGGTTAGTTTTATTCAATGATTCTGAAAAAGCGGAAAACAATACAGATACAAGGATCCTTAACCTGAGAAATTCGGGTTGAAACAGATAAGAATAAAGGAGGTGAAACAAATGGCTAAAAAATCGCATCACGTGGTTCCCGACTCTGACGGCGGTTGGAATGTCAAGAAGGGCGGTTCTAAACGCGCCAGTGGGCATTATGACCGGAAACGGGACGCCGAGAACGCCGGCCGGGAGATAAGCCGAAATCAGGGAACGGAATTTGTCGTCCATGGCCGGGATGGCAAGATTCAACGCAAAGACAGCCACGGAAATGATCCATATCCACCCCCGGGCTGATAAGGTCATATCTTGAAGATGGCAAATTTCCCCATTACCCCACTCCCGAAAGTGGGAGTTTTGGGGTTCCGAAAGTGTTTAGCATTATGATAAATTATTATTTTAAATTCATTTTGTGATATTAAATATATATTAGATGGGAATGAGATTAAAGAATGCCTGACCTGGATTTTTCCGAAGAAACCCTATCCAAACTCCCGGCGCTTCATCTCTTACAAAACCTGGGCTGGGAATACCTCACCCCCCGCGAAGCCCTCAAGCTCCGGGGCGGTAAGCTTTCCAACGTCTTGTTGGAGGGAGTTCTTGTTCCCTGGTTGAGGGAATATAACCGCGTTAGTTATAAGAGGAAAAAGTTGCCGTTCACCGAGGGAAATATCATCAGCGCGGTGCAGTCGCTGAAGGAATTCCACTACGACGGGCTGATTCGCACAAATGAGAAGATTTACGACCTTCTATGCCTGGGGAAAAGCCTTCAGCAATCGGTGGAGGGTGATATAAAGAGCTTCACTCTGCATTATATGGATTGGGAAAACCCGGAAAACAATGTTTATCACGTTACCGAGGAATTTGCGGTGGAGCGGACGGGAAGCCACCAGACCCGGCGGCCGGATATTGTGTTATTTATAAACGGCATTCCCGTGGGAGTAATCGAATGTAAATCACCTCATATAAAAGAACCTGTCAATGAAGCGATATCCCAACAAATCCGCAATCAGAAGGATGATGGGATTCCAAAACTCTTTCTTTATTCCCAGATTCTAATGGCGTTATCAAAGAACGAAGCGAAATATGCCACAACCGGCACCTCCACCAAATTCTGGTCTGTATGGCGGGAAGAGACGGAAGAATTTGAGGATGAGGTACAAATATATGTGAATCGTCCCCTGACTAATGAACGGATCGAAAAGATGACAACCGGCAATGAGTGGCGTGCAAGAGAAAAGATAGACGATTTTGGGAAAACAATCCGCAAGATCACAGAACAGGATCGGCTCATATACGCGATTTGTCGCCCGGAGATGCTTCTGGAGCTAACCTACCGGTTTATTCTGTATGATGCGGGAGTCAAGAAAATCGCCCGCTATCAGCAATATTTTTGTGTAAAGAAGATAATGAATCGAATTAGAAGTCTGGATCATGAAGGACGTCGAAATGGCGGGGTGGTCTGGCATACGCAGGGGAGCGGAAAGTCTCTGACTATGGTTATGCTGGCAAAATCAATCGCCCTTTGCCCGGATATTCCGGATCACAAAATTGTTCTTGTTACAGATCGCGTGGATCTGGATGATCAAATTTATAAAACCTTTCAACATTGCGGGAAAGATGTTGAAAGGGCAAAATCCGGAAGAAACCTCTCCGGGATGCTGAAGGGGAGAAAACAACGCATCATTACCACGGTGATAAACAAGTTTGAGGCGGCGGTGAAACGATACCCGGTTCGCAATGAGGATCCTAATATTTTTGTATTGGTTGACGAGGGGCATCGAACTCAACATGGCACATTTCATGCCCAGATGCGCCGGGTTCTGCCCAATGCCTGCTATATAGGTTTTACCGGAACCCCGGTGATGAAAAGGGATAAGAATACTGTGGAAAAATTCGGAGGTTTGATTGATACCTATACCATTGACCGGGCTGTTGAGGACAAGGCAGTGGTTCCGCTCCTTTATGAAGGCAGACACGTGGATCAATATGTTGACGAGAATGGCATTGACAACTGGTTTGATAAAATCACCGCTGAACTGAGTAAGGAACAGGTGGCGGACTTGAAGAGAAAATTCTCCACCACTGATCAGTTGAATATTACCGAGCAAAAAGTTAAGGCCGTCGCCTGGGATATAAGCGAGCATTATCGGGATAATTGGCAGGGAAGCGGTTTCAAGGGGCAATTGGTGACACAGAATAAAGCCACGGCGCTTTTATACAAAAAGTATTTGGATGAATTTGGGATGGTCTCATCGGAAGTATTGATATCGGGGCCGGATGAGCGTGAAGGCGAAGAGGATATTTCCAGCGAAAACAAGCAGTCCGTTCAACGATTCTGGAAGGCGATGATGACAAGGTTCGGGAGGGAAAAAGAATATAATAGACAACTCATTCGAGCGTTTAAATATGGAGAGAGCCTGGAAATCATTATTGTAGTGGATAAGCTTCTAACCGGATTTGACGCGCCCCGCAACACCATACTTTATCTGACCCGCAAGCTCAGGGATCATACATTATTGCAGGCAATCGCCCGGGTCAACAGGCTTGAGGAAGGAAAGGAATTCGGATACATTCTGGATTACCGGGGAGTATTGGAGAATCTTGATCAGGCGTTGGATCTTTACAGCACTCTTTCGGAATTTGATGCGAAGGATATTGAGGATATACTGACCGACATTGGGGAGCAAATAGCGAGCCTTCCTCAAAAACATTCGCTGTTGTGGGATACTTTCAAGGAGGTCAGGAACAAGCGGGACGAAGAGGAATATGAGCTTCTGTTAGGCAATGACGAGTTGAGGGCGAAATTTTACGATCGTCTGTCAGCTTATTCCCGGACACTTGCCATTGCTCTATCCAGTGTTAGATTTCATGAAGATACGCCGCCGGAAAAGACAAGCAGATATCGGATGGATTTAAAGTTTTTCGCCAAGCTTCGAGCATCGGTTCGTCGCCGATATGCGGAAGCTGTCGATTTTGCAGAGTATGAACAGAAGATTCAAAAACTATTGGACACATACGTGGGCGCGGGAGAGGTTGAAAAAATAACGCCGTTGGTTAATATATTCGACCAGGAAGCATTTGCCAGGGAAGTGGAAAAGTTAATAAGCCCGGCGGCCAAGGCGGATACAATTGCCCATCGTACCGCCCGGACAATACACGAGCGGATGCAGGAGGATCCTGCTTTTTACAAGACATTCTCGAAGCTTTTGCAGGATACAATCAGTGCTTTCAGGGAAGAACGACTCAGGGCAAATGAGTACCTGAAGAAGGTCACTGAAATAATGAACTCGGTGCTCAACAGGACAGGCGATAAAATTCCCTCCAAACTTCAGGATTATAATGTTGCCAAAGCTTATTTCGGCACACTTAATGAGACATTGGCAAAATTTGACACGAATGATCCGGAAGTTGAAAATGCTCTTGCGGAAACCGCCATTACCATTAATAAGATAATCGATCAGAACCGTGTTGTTAACTGGATAAACAATATGGATATACAGAATCGTATGAGAAATGAAATTGAAGATTCATTATTCGAATTGAAAGATCGGGTGGGGATCGAGATCACATTCGATGATATGGATGAGATTCTGGAGCAATGTATTGATATTGCCAGAGTCCGGAGACCTTAAATATGCAAGTGAAATTACCATACGGAAAACGAGAATTAATTGTAGATGTGGAATGGAGTGAACGCAAACGCTTCTCTATTACAGTAAAGCCGGATCTTACAATTATTGCTAAGGCTCCCGTAGGCTGCGATACAGAGTCAATTCACCGTCGGCTAAGAAAAAGGGCGGCATGGATTGCCAGACAAGTCAACTATTTTAAACAGTTTCAACCCTTACAACCGGAGAGAAAATATATCAGTGGCGAAACTCATTATTATCTGGGGCGTCAGTATCGCCTGAGAATAAGGAAAGAGCAGAAATCAAGTGTGAAATTAAAAGGTCGCTTTTTTGAAATAAAATTGCCGGACCCATCCGACCGGAAAAAGGCAAAAGAACTGATGCTAGGATGGTATTCATCACATGCAAAGAACTTGCTTGATAATCGCTTGAGAAAGCACCTGCCATATTTTCTGAAACTGGGAGCTAGTGAACCTGAAATTCGCTTCCGAAGAATGAAGAAACGCTGGGGAAGTTGTAAAGATAATGGTGTTATTATGTTAAACACCGAACTTGTGAAAGCCCCCCTCTATTGTATTGATTATGTGATTGTCCATGAATTATGCCATTTGATTTTCCCACACCATGAGGGCAAGTTCTATCGCCTCCTAAAAAGACTACTCCCGGATTGGGAAAAACGAAAAGAACGGCTGGAGAGGGTGGTAATATAGCAGGATGTTGAAATATACTGTTTCCCATAAATCCGTAACAATTCACTACTCCATTTTGAATATCAATTAAGCAACTTGCAGATCATTTATTATAATAATTCAAGAAAATTTGTAATGTTTGCATGAGATTTCCGTTCGGCGTCGTATTAGTTATTATGGCACGAAAACGAATGGAAATTGATCAAACAAAAGGCACAGCCGACGAGCTTCTGGAATTGTCGAAGAAGTCAAAGAATCCGTTAGAGGTAAAGCGCTATATCGCCCTCAGGATGTTGATGACGAGGTGCTCCCGTGAAGATGTAATGTCTTTCTTCGGCATAACCTGGAGCACTCTTCAGAAATGGGTCAGACTCTGGAATAAAGGAGGTGCGGAATCGCTGAAGGTGGGCAAGCCTATAGGGCGCCCATCCAGGCTTACCGAGGAAGTTAAAGACTTCATCGTTAAGAAAATTGAGTTTACAAACCCAAAAACAGGAGAGCGTATAACAGGCACTGCAATAAGCGGACAGCTTAAAAAAAAGATTCGGGATAAATTACAGCAAAAGCTCGGTTTATCGAATTCTTCACAAGATGGGGTATCGGAGGATAAGACCAAGGAAGATTCCCATAAAAAGGGATGAGCAGAAGGTAAGGCACTTCAAGGAGAACTTCAAGATTTTGCATGAGAATCTTGAGGTTTGATATTACGATGAAACGGGGATTCAGGGAGACGCTCCCCTGCGACTGGTGTGGAGTCGTCCCGGCGAAAGAAGATTCTGTTATTACAGGGGTACTCATATCCGTGAATCTGTGCTTGGAGCTGTAAACCCCAAGACCGGCGCTTTTGAAGCTCTTATAATGCCATACGTGAACAAGGATATTTTTCAGCAGTTCCTCGACCACTTCAATGAAGTTCTTGACGGCAGAATTGTGTTGATGGTTCAGGATAATGCTTCCTGGCATAAATCAAGAGGCTTGAATTGGGGTAGCATTATTCCAATTTATAGTAGTTCTAATTAATTTTCTCCGAAATCTTGCATGCGGACTTTATCACCTTCGGGTTGTTGATGAAGTATCTTAAATGCTCGATAATGATTTCTTGTAACTCATCCTCATTTTTTATCGGTTTTAGCGGATCTTCCAGCTTCAAAACCCATTTAAGCCTTGTAGCCACGGGGATGATGGGTGTTTTTTGGGGTGTAAATGTTGCCACTACTATTTTTGCAAATAACTTGACAAAACATCTGTGTTATGATATAGTGTTGACACTATGTATGTTGACACTTGCAAATATAAAAGAGGCGAAAAAATTTACAAAAGATCCTTGCTAAGGCATGGTTACAGGGAAGACGGCAAAGTCAAGCACAAAACTATTGCCAATTTATCGCATTTCTCAGACGTTGAAATCGAATCGCTCAAAATTGCGCTAAGCATGAAAAACGACATCGCGGCGCTCAAAAAACTTGCAAACGGACAGGTCGTCGGAGACAAAGTTGTGGGTCCCGTGGCCGCTCTCTATCAGGTAGCCAACGAACTGGGCGTCACGAAGGCGCTGGGGCAAACAAAGCCTGCGCGACTTGTGTTGTGGCTCATTTTTGCCCGCCTTATCGACCAGGGCTCCAGGCCGTCGGCGGTCAGATTGGCTCAAACGCACGCCGCCTGCGAGATACTCGGATTGGAATCCTTCAGCGAAGACGATATGTACAAAGCGCTGGATTGGCTGGACAAAAACCAGAAGAAAATTGAGCAAAGATTATTCGAACATTGCCCGAATAATAAAGCGGCGAATATTTTTCTTTACGATGTAACTTCCTCGTATTTTGAAGGCGACAAAAACGAGCTGGCTGCCTACGGCTACAACAGGGACAAGAAAAAAGGTAAAAAACAGGTTTTTTACGGTCTGCTGAGCGACGAAAACGGCGAACCTGTGTCGATTTCTGCTTTCGATGGAAACACGAAGGACAACAAAACGCTCCACAATCAACTGTCAAAACTCAAAGATCGCTTCAACTGCAAGCATATCACCATTGTGGGCGACAAGGGAATGATAAAAAGCGCTCAGATTGACGAGATAAAGGAGTCCGAATTTTGCTACATCACCACAATCACAAAACCGCAAATTCGAGAGTTGCTGCGCATTGGAACCATACAGTTTGAGCTGTTCGAAAGCGACCTTTGCGAAATATTTGACGCTGAGAAAAATATTCGCTACATATTTCGCCGCAACCCGCTTCGAGTCAAGGAAATAAAGGAAAATCGGGATTCGAAAATAGAATCCATCAAAAATCGGGTAAAAGCGGCGAACATATACCTTGAAAATCACAAGCGGGCAAAGGCGCAAACGCAGTTCAAAGATTTGAGCGCCCGCATAAAAAAGTATAAAATCCACAAATTTGTCAGCGTCGAAGCCGACGAGGCAGCGAGGGAGTTGACCTTTCACCTCGACGAAGAAGCCCTGGAGACGGCATGCAAGCTTGACGGTTGCTATGTTATCAAGACCGATATGCCAAAGGAAGACGCCAAAAAAGAATTAATTCACGACCGCTACAAAGCTCTTGCGGAAGTGGAATGGAGTTTTCGCACTTCAAAGACCGGCTACCTTGAGGCGCGGCCTATTTTCGTATGCAAGTCAAACCGGACAAGGGCACATCTTTTTGTGGTTATGTTGGCATATAAAATCGAGAAGCACCTTCGCAATGCGTGGTCGGATCTCAACTTGACGGTCGAGGAGGGAGTAAAATCGCTGTCCACGATAACCAGCGTGATTGTAACCGTCGGCGATGAAGAAATTATCCGCATCGTAAAACCCAATAAACAAAACTGCGAATTGCTGGGGCGAATCAACGTAATGATGCCGGAGGCCCTGCCCTGCTCTCAGTCCGTTGTTGCCACGAGAAAAAAACTTGACAATAGTCGCAAAAAGCGTACAACGATGGGAACCTGACGATATATTTTTTTGAGTTTTAAATGGAACATCCGATTTAAGACGAAACTCATTCTTTTAAAAAACCATGGATTCCCTTTATGGTCAGCCTCGTTTTGCTTTCTTTCTGTTTCTCAATCAGCTCCCGGATCCGTTTTTCGCGTTCAAGATTAAACTTTTGTGGACGCCCGCGTCGGGGCGTTGTTTTTAAACCTTCCTTCCCGCCCTCATTCCATTGCCTTAGCCATTTGTTGACCGTCCTGACGGAAACACCGAAATCCTCCGCCGCTTCATTCACGGATGTTTTCAGGCCTTTCATCATCAACATCCTGATGCATAAAAACCTTCTACCTTCTTTGAAGTCCCGAGCTTTCTCCGCCCACTTGAGAAGTTCCTTGGGACCACCGTGCTTTTTGTCTGGTGTTTGATAATGTCTGTCCATACAGAGGTATTTCTACATATAATTAATTATCCATGCTAAGATTAAAAAATATTTCGGAAGCTATTTTTTGGAATTACTATATAACCCGGCGGAGACGATGTTGATGGGTCGGTTTAAAGACAGGGGGATCAAGGTTTCCGGTGGACCGGGTATGCTTGTTCACCAGGCAGTCTTTGCGTTTAAGAAATGGTTTGGATTGGCGCCGGATGCAGGTAAGATGTATGAGGCGGCATGTAAACAATTAAACTGCATTCCATGATTACCGGCATTGTGCTCACGATTGGAAATCAGCGGATAGTCCGGATTCCGGAGCCCAACTCCCTCTGCCTTCAATTGCTGTCTCGGATCAATGTGGCTCTCCCGGAAATATTACCCTTAGGACTTACGAATCATTATGATGACAGACTAAATGCGGAAGAGGAATTAGAAAAATGTCTCGAAAGACCAATAATACAAAAGCTATTCTAATGAATTATGATGCAACATTTCTAACAACCATTCGAAAGCGAGGAACTACCTGATGAATAATATGAATTTTGGATTAATAGGACTGGCGGTCATGGGGCAGAATCTGGTTTTAAATATAGAAGATCATGGCTTCACCGTTGCCGTTTACAACCGCACTGCTTCCAAAACAGAGGAATTCATAAAAGACAAAGCCCGGGGGAGAAATATCAAAGCGGCATTTTCCATTGAAGAATTTGTAGATATTTTGTCAAAACCCCGGAAGATTATGATTATGGTCAAAGCCGGCCATCCTGTTGATACAACTATTGAAGAACTTCTACCATACCTTGAGCAGGGAGACATTATTATCGACGGTGGAAATTCTCACTTTGCCGATACAAAAAGACGAAGCGCGGAGCTGGAAAAAAGAGGAATCTTGTTTTTGGGAACCGGTGTCAGTGGGGGAGAGGAGGGAGCCCGTTATGGTCCGTGCATTATGCCCGGGGGAGATAGAGCCGCTTATGACAAGGTCGAGGATGTTTTATTGAGTATTGCCGCCAAAGTCGATGATATTCCCTGTTGCACATATATAGGGCCCGGCGAATCGGGGCATTATGTAAAGATGGTGCATAACGGCATAGAATACGGCGATATGCAGTTGATTGCCGAAGCTTATGATTTTATGAGAAGCGGTCTTGATTTATCCCTTGATGAAATCCGTGGTTATTTTGCGAAATGGAAAGATGGGGAGCTGGGATCCTTCCTGATGGATATAACCACCGACATACTGGGGGCGGTTGATCCGGAAACCGGCAAAGCCATGCTGGATATCGTCCTGGATAAAGCAAAACAGAAAGGCACGGGAAAATGGACATGCCAGGCGGCGCTTGACCTTGGGATTCCCATATCGGTCATTGATTCCGCTGTTTTTGGAAGAAATATTTCCGCGCTGAAAGAAGAAAGAATGAATGCTTCAAAAGCTCTCACGGGTCCCGAACACAAGTTTGAAGGAAATATAGATGAGATGATCCAGGCGGTTCACGATGCGCTCCTATGCTCAAAGATTTCCTCTTATGCCCAGGGAATGGCGCTTCTATTACAGGCTTCAAGAGAATTCGGTTATAAACTGAATTTCAACGAGATTGCCCGGATTTGGAAAGGTGGATGTATTATCAGGGCAAAAATCCTGGAACCCATAAAACAGGCTTTCCTGAAGAATCCTGAACTCCCCAATCTTTACCTGGATGATTATTTCAAAAAAATATTAATTAAGAAACAAGAGAACTGGCGGAAGAGGGTTGTTGAGACCATAAAGATGGGCATTCCCTGTCCCGCTACAGCGGCGGCGTTGGAATATTACGATTCCTACCGCTCCCCCCGTCTTCCCGCAAATGTAATCCAGGCTCAAAGGGATTACTTCGGGGCACACACTTATGAGAGGGTGGATAAAGAAGGGGCTTTTCATTCAAAATGGGACAAAATTATTTTTTCCGATGTTTCCTCGGGTAGATAAAAATCATTGCTCGCAAATTTGAATAATCAGTTTTCTCATTTTATGCACTGATTTATGAATAATTCATTCTATGGTATTGACGTGAAATCCCTTTCATGTTTTATTCCCCGCCGGTTGCAAAGTGCATTATTTTTTCCTGGGTGGCGTCCCCGGCGGGAATTATCGTCTGCATTTTGCCTTCGTGCATAATTATAATGCGGTTTGAGAGTTTCAGAACTTCCGGCAACTCTGAAGAGACCATTATTATACTGACACCTTCTTCGCATAACTTTTTTATGATATTATAGATCTCGGATTTTGCACCTATATCGATACCCCGGGTAGGTTCATCCAGAATGAGGATTTCCGGTTCCGCAGAAAGCCATTTTCCGAGGATGACTTTTTGTTGGTTACCACCGCTGAGATGGTTTACAATAAAGTCCTGATTCGGGGTTTTTATCCGCAAATAATCAATATATCTTCGGACAATCTCCTGCTCCTTCTTCTCACGGATAAAGAAAAGGTTCCTTACCTTGTCAAGTATTGAAAGAGTCATATTTTTTGCCACTGACAACATTAATATGAGCCCCAATCTTTTCCTGTCCTCGGTAACCAGTCCCATCCCTTTATCTATGGCGTAACGGGGGGAAGTTATGTTCTCCTTTTTCCCGTAAAGAAAAATATCTCCACTTGAATCCGCGGGAAACGCCCCAAATATGGATTCGATCAACTCGGTTCTCCCTGACCCCATGAGCCCGGCAATTCCAAGTATTTCTCCCTTTCTCAATTCAAAATTCACATCTCTGACAATCTTTTCGCCGGCACGCAGAGGGTGATTAACGCTGTAATTTTCAACTTTCAGAACAACATCGCCTGGTTTATTTTCTATTTTTGGATATATTTCTTTTATATCCCTTCCTACCATCTGCTTTACAAGGGAGTCATGAGTCAGATCCTTTCTCTTCCAGGTTCCTACTGTTGCACCATCCCGAAGAACGGTTATTCTATCTGAAAGTTTGAATAATTCTTCCATCCGATGAGATATATATACTACTGTTACACCATCTTTTATGAGGGAATCAATTATCTCAAAAAGATATTCAGCTTCCTTCTGAGTTAAAGCGGAAGTAGGCTCATCGAAAATCAGGATCTCCGCATTCTTTGATATTGCCTTGACTATTTCTATCATCTGCTGTTTTCCTATTGGCAGGTTCTTTATAATCTCCTCAGGGTCAACATCCAGTTGAAAGCGGCTTAGAAGCTTCCGGGTTTCTTTATACATTTTCTTGTAGTCCATTAAAGCCCCATATTTCACGGGTTCCGAGCCCAGGAAAATGTTCTCCGCCACTGAAAGTCCAGAGATAAGATTTAGCTCCTGATATATAATCGCAATACCGACTTCTTCTGCATCTCTTGTCCCCCTGAATTTTACTTTTTTGCCGTGAAGGTAAATATCTCCCTCGTATTCAGTATGAACGCCACTTAGTATTTTCATCAGTGTAGATTTTCCCGCGCCGTTCTCGCCTACGAGGGCATGAATTTCAGCTTTCATAACATTGAAGTTCACACCATCAAGAGCGCGTACCCCCGGAAAATCCTTTATGATATTTTTCATTTCCATTATGATGTCGCTCATTTATATCTCCACCTTCCGTTCTGAGACTATCGAATAAGTGGTTTTTCACCGCAGAGTTCGCAGATGGAAGTTAGAAATTAGAGATTGGAAGATGGAAGTTCTATTTTCCATCCTCCATTTTCCATCTTCCGTCTCCCGGTTTCCGCCCTCCGTCTTCCTGACCTCCGACCTCTGACCTCCGTCATCCGTTTATCGGGACGGGGACGTCCCTCCTACAGATTCGGTTTCCGACCTCTGACCTTCGTCCTCTGGCTTCTGGCCTCCGTCTTCTGGCTTCTGTCCTTCGTTCTCCGATTTCTCCTTCGTTATCATCTCTACCTTTGTGGGAATCTCTTTCGGAATTTTCTCGCCATTTATCAGCTTTATCGCATTCCCAACAGCCTTTATGCCCATATCCGCAGGATACTGGGCAATTGATCCTGCCATGTCTCCATTTTTAATAGCTCTTTTGGCATCATCAGTTGCATCAAACCCCACGATCAGGATTTTGCCTTTCTTTCCCATCTGATTGACCGCCTTGACAGCTCCAAGGGCCATCTCGTCATTGCAGGCGAAAATCGCATCCACATCAGGGGTTGCCTGAAGGATGTTCTGTGTTATATTAAGCCCCTGGTCTCTATCCCAATTTGCAGTCTGACTTGCAATGATCTTAATACCGGGAAATTTCTTAAAAGCATCAACACAACCGTTCTTCCTTTTTTCTCCGGTTTCATGCCCCGCTATCCCTTCAATAATAACAACATTTCCTCTTCCATTGAGTTTCTCGGCGATGAATTTCCCGGCTATCTGCCCGCCTTCATAGTTATCTGAGCCGATAAAGGTCGCATATTTTGCGCCAAGAGCTTTCGCCTGCTTTTCATCCACCTTGGTATCAACAATAATTATCGGTATCCCTGCCTCGTTAGCTTTAACAATTCCCGATAGTACTTCCTTGGAACCGCTGGGTACGATGCAGATAACTTTCGGTTTTTTCTGAATCATACTTTCCAGAATTTGCATCTGCATTTCCACGTCTGTTTCCTGCTCAGCGCCCTGAACAAGCAACTGGTATTTGGGATATTTTTTAATTTCATCCAGTGCGCCTTTTTCCATATCAACGAAGAAAGGATTATTTAGTGTTTTTACAATAAGGACAATCTTTGGGATTTTAGCCTGTTTGCGGGTCTTTATTGCGGCAAATATAAGCCCCCCAATCAGTAGCGAAATCAGCAGGACAACCGCAACGGCATATTTCCTGAAAAATTCTTTTAAATTAAATTTACCCTTGTATTTGTTCTTGAGACTGTCAATCAAAACCGCCAGAATAATAACCGAGCCGATGACAATCTGTTGTATATAAGGTGAAACATTCAGAAGACTCAGCCCGTTTCTTATTACACTTATAATAAGCGCTCCAATCAATGTACCGCCAACACCGCCATATCCCCCCATCAAGCTGGTACCTCCGATTACAGTGGCGGCAATGGCAAAAAGCTCATACATAAGTCCGGCAGTCGGCTGAGCGGAAACCAGTCGGGAGGTTTGCATAATAGCGGCAAGCCCGGCAAGAAGCCCGCTTATAATATATACCCAGATAAGGACAGATTTAGTGTTTACTCCTGATAAATGAGCGGCCTCCTCATTTCCACCAATAGCATATACGTATCTTCCAAAGGGAGTTTTTGTCAGAACTACATAAGCGAGAAAATAGACCACTATAGTGATCAAAACCAATATGGGAATGCCAAGAATATGGCCGTTTGCCATATAGTCAAGGACTTGAGTGACAGGGGCGCTGAAATTCGAGATGGGTTTCCCCTGGTTAATAAGACTGGCAAGCCCCCGGGCGATACTCATCATTCCAAGAGTCGCTATGAAGGGGGGAAGCCCGGTCTTTGCAACCAGGAGCCCGTTTAGAAAGCCACATAATGCTCCAGCCGCCATACAAATTAGAATCGCAATAGGGAAAGGAATTCCCATTTGAAGCGAATATGCAAATACCATTCCTGAAAATGCCAGCACGGAACCCACAGACAAATCGATACCGGCGGTTAAAATAACAAAAGTGAGACCTACTGCCAAAACTGCGTTGATGGATGCCTGGAGAATAACATTCCGCAGATTAGGGATTTTGAGAAACGCCGGTGATAGCACACTTATGATTATACAGATAAGTATGAACGCAAATAATACAGAAAGACTTTCCATTATTTTCCCAAATTTGCTCATAACTACCCCCACTTCCCTTGAATTACATTCATGTTTAAATTCGTAAGGTGACGCAGGATTCCTACCCCAAAAAAAATTAAATGAGAGTGATAAGTTTGGTTTGATTGGCTTGGGAGATGTGAATCAAGTTATTTGCATTTACGCCACTCGCCAACTGTCCAAAAACGTAGCTGAGCTCGGGAGACCTCCCTATGATGGAGGTGAGAAACGAGAGGCAGAATATATTGGCGGGTCTGAAGACCCGCGCTACGTGATGGGCTGGGGTCTTCAGACCTCCCTATACGCTTGTGGAATATATTCAGGAAGTTTTTTCCCGGCAAATATTTTTCTGATTCCTGCAAACCTCTGGCGTCCGTTTACCAACGGCACGCTGACCCAATCCTCGCCAATCAGAGGTCTCGCATATTTTAGAAAAGTATCGGTGACGTCGATTCCATTGCCGGAGATCCATTCTTCGGGGAATGTTCTTTCCGAATTTGCTACGCGATTGAGGGGTACCTTATCATAATATACGTTGTAAATAAGTCCGGGCTTGCGGAGTATTGTCGCCATGTATCCGCTTTCGCCATCCTGGGCAATTAACACAGCTTTCTGCCCCACCCTGTAAGCTTCTTCCAGGTCAACAGTTGAGGCGTAAATAATGGCATGTCTTTGATCTGTTCCTGGCACCTGCCCTCTCGTAGCTCCCCTTGCTTTCAAGCCCACGGAATTCAGATAGTTAACGACTACCTGTTCCACCGTTGACTTGCTGGAGCTGTATTCAGTGTGTCCGAACCCATCCTTCATCTCTCCCAGGTCGCTCACGGGAAAGCCCTCGCTTACCACTACGATACATCTTCCGCTTCTTTCTAGTTCGTTATTTACCAGGTCCGCCATATTCTCCAGGGTCAAACCTGTCTCCGCCATATATATCTGCAGAGGCATTTCCCTGTCCGGGTCTGCAAGCCTGGATGCAGCGGGAATGTAGCCGATTTTTCTGCCCATCGCCTGAATTACCATTACCGGATCCGCCGGACACGACCCCCTGTTTTCTTCGTTCACGTTCTGAATCATGCAACTCCAATATCGTGCAACACTTCCATATCCGGGAGTATGATCTATTAACTTGAATTCCGTATCCCCCAGGTCGTTATCAATCGTCTTGGGAACGCCCACGGCGATAAGGTCCAGTCCCGATTCGCCTGCCAGGATACTTATCTTGTTAGCGGTATCCATTGAATCATTACCGCCTATGTAGAAGAAATAGCCAATGTTGTGAACTTTGAAAATGTCTATAACTCTCTTGAAATCTTCATCCTGGTGTTTTTTTAATTTATATCTGCACGTGCCTATAGCTCCCGCTGCGGGTGTCGTACGAAGAAGCGCTATCTCTTCTTTATCCTGAGCGCCCAGGTCTATGAGTTCTTCCTTGAGAATCCCTTCAATTCCGTGGTAACCTCCATAGATTTTCCTGAAAGTCTCCGGGAAGAGACAGCAAGTTTCAATTATCCCTCGAAGAGAATTGTTAATTACCGATGTGGGGCCGCCGGACTGGGCGATAACGACATTATTGTTTATAGTCATTTTTGTCCTCCAATTACAAAATATTCTATTATTATATAAAAATATTTATTTATAGATAAATCGAATCACGAATCGGAGGGATTTACGTCTTTAGGCATATCCTTCAAAATTATGATCTTAATTTTCTGAGCAAATCCTAACGACTCTTCGGCCTCAGTCCTTCCCGGCCAAAACTCAAAATCATACCTGACTGCCACTGCATATTGAGAAAGGATGGCAGATTCTTCTATGATCTCTGAAAATTCTTGTTTTACCGGGGCGCAAAGTTCAAGCAATTCTTCAATATCGTGGGTTCTGGGAATAGGAAGTCCATGAAAAGCAATGAAGCCTTTCAGATATTTTTCGGAGGCTTGCTGTGCATGAAAACAAAGAGTATCGTAAGGGGAGTCAGGATTATTCGTATCAAGAATCATTTCAATATTCTTCAAGTCCTGTTCCGCTTTCAGGAACCATCCTCTCGCAAATTCATTGTTGTTCCTTTGCATATAAAACTTTTCCTTCTCTCAGAATTGTTGTTATAAAAGCGTATGGCACGGACGACCATTCTTCCACTTCTTCCGGGGTATAGACCACGATATCCTTTGAAAGAAAAAGACCCTTTAGTGCCAGTCGAATAGGAACACCACGTTTATATCTTGGAATACCTGACTCCTGGATTACCAGAATATCAATATCGCTATCTTCTACGGCATCCCCCCTTGCATAGGAGCCAAATAAAACTATCTTCTCGGGCTTCGCCAGAGAAAGTATTCGTTTTACGATTTCATTGAGTAGAATGTCATCAATCGCTTTCATAATGGGTCAACTACATCCTGTTATTCCCACGGCGGGATTTCCGGCAGGTGTTTTTCAAATTCTTCTATAAGCTTTTTCTCATATCCTCCTGCATATTCACCTTTGAGAAACTTATCCAGAGCTTCCCTGTAGAAAATCTCCCAGGATTTCTCCTCTTCGCCGGGCAAAACCGGGAAGAAAAGGGCGTTGTTCTTTCGCGCCGCCTTGAGATCCCCGGGAGCATCTCCAATCATAAGCATTTTGCCGGGAGCATATTTCTGTGAAGCGGCCCGGGACAGATGCTCCGTCTTTGATCCCATCTCCTGCCCTGCAATTGCCTGAACATATTTTGCAATGTCGTGCTCTTCCCATTCCATGTTTAACGCAGAAAATGGCGTTGCTGATACAACCATCATATCGGCATAAGGAACCGCCCTATCCAGGCTTTCCCTGACAAAAGGAAACGGGGCGACACCCTTTACCATATCGGCAACCGCGGCATTTATTGTTGTACTCCACTCCAGGGCTGTTTTCAGTATGGGATCACCTATTTTTTCAACTTTTTGTTTAAGAGTGATATTTCCCAGCTTCGTCTCTTCCCTGACCCATTCCCTCAATGAATTTATATCTGGAATTTTCACATTTCGTCTTTTCACCTCATAGCGCTTTTCCAGAAGTTCCAGGGTTAAAATAATGGCGGGAAAACGGTTTATTCCCCTCCATTTTGAATACAGGTTGACAAATTCGGCGGATTCTCTGGCATACCTGGAAACAGGCTGGAGATTCCAGAATTTAATTGTGTTGGGAATAAAACATTCCTTGTGTTTCAACTCCATGGTGTCAAACGCGCAACCGTCCGAATCAATACCAATGAAAAAATCCCTGGTTCTTTTGAAATTCTCAAATCTCTTCATTACTTAACAAAGCTCCTTCCTGTCTTTGCGTCCTGCGCACCTTTGCATTAAAAATTCTCTGTGTCCTCTGTGTCCTCAGTGGTGAATAGCTACAAGTAGTTTTGACATATATTCATAATTAAATTTCCCGGCCTTGTCCGGGCTCGGCTCCGGCAGTATTTCCGCCGAAAGATAACCGTCGTAACCGACCTCATTCAGGGTATTTACCACCCCGGCAAAATCAATGTGCCCGCAACCTGGCGCCCATCGGTTGGAGTCAGCAATGTGAACATGCCCGATAAGTTTCCTGGCTTTTCGGATACTATCAAATATTGACGGTTCCTCGATATTCATGTGGAAAGTGTCGAGCAGGATCTTCAGGTTTTCTCTTCCCACTCCATTAATAAATTCAAGGGTTTCATCAACTGTGTTCAACATATTTGTCTCATACCGGTTTATGGGTTCAATCACAAACTCCACATTGTATTTCATCGCGAAATCGCATAGATCGCGCATAGATTTTTTAAGCAAACCAAGAGATTTTTCCAGGCCCGAATCTTGCGAAACTTTACCCCGCATCAACCCGATTATCACCTTGCTATTCAATTCTGACGCCATTTTCACATGAGACTTCAAGCGTTCTTTTGCTTTTTCCCTGGTCTGTCCATCGGGGGAAGTTAGACTCAACCCTTCTTCACCGTAAGCCTGGCCGGTCCCCAACGCGGGAACTTCAAGATTGTATCTTCCGAGCAGGTTTTTCAGCTCCCCAACGTTAATAACGGCAGGGTCGCGAACCGCAAGTTCCACCCCGTCGTATCCCCATTTTGTCGCTTTTTCAATTGCAAGCGAATAGCTCTCTTTGAATGCAACAGCGGCGAACTTTGTTTCGGATACCGATACTACAAGACTTAGTTTCATTTCTTCGTCTCCCTTGTTTTCTTACAGCAACTGTTAGGTATTTCCTATCGCCTTAAGCACCTGTCTGACTATCTTGGGATGTAATATCCTACCGGCATGGAAAGGAATAACGACTCTTATACGGCCCTTCATATATATCCTGTGACTGCCCTTACTTCTAGCTAATCCAAACCCGGCGCTGCTCAGCATTGTTTCCGCTTCCT
The DNA here is from genome assembly GCA_021107945.1 of Vulcanimicrobiota bacterium. Classification (GTDB taxonomy): domain Bacteria; phylum Vulcanimicrobiota; class JAJTBE01; order JAJTBE01; family JAJTBE01; genus JAIORV01. The sequence continues at coordinate 24,394 of JAIORV010000199.1, forward strand.
TTGATGTTAACCTTGGTAATTTAGGCAACCTTTACCTCCAGAGTTGTCGTCAGAATCTCCCTGCTTAGATATTTATCTCTTTCATCTTCCGGCAATGTTTCCAGGTAAAGTTCCAGAGCTTCCTTAATATTTTCCATAACTTCCTCAAGTGAATCCCCCTGTGTTTGGCAACCCTCAAGCTGGGGGCAGTATGCATAATATCCACATTCATTTTTTTCAATGATTACGCTAACTTTGTAATGCATATATTTCCTCCAAAATTAGTTTAATAATCCCAGGTCCCGTGCAAGGGTTGATATATATTCCTCTATCCTTCTTCCGTATTCCTCTTTCACATTTTTGGGAATGTCATAGAATCTATTTCTATACAGGAATCGTCCATTGTCATCCCTGACGCCGACGGCGGCATAACTGAAATTGGTAAAAAAGGTATCCCCTGCAGACGGCTTGAAGCTATCGCCTTCTTTTCTTTTCCTTTCCTCAATCGCCCTGACATATTTTTCCGCAACTTTACTTCCCGCTTTTTTTTCTTCTACTGCATAATCAAGCGTCCAGTTCCACCACCATAGAAAGAAATCTTTCATCATATCCTGTATGGTTTCCCCATAAATCAACTGCAATTTCCCCGAGACTTTTAACTGAATATTGCCGCCGGTAGCATCAGATATTGTCCTATAGGTTTCCGCGCTCTTATCGCTTCCGGAATGAAAATCCAGGATTGCGCCGAAGTGTTCCGCAATAGCTGCAAGTCTTGAAACCCTGTGTCTCAGGCCGTCCAACCCATCGGGCAGTCGATAATCCACCCTTTTTTCAAATCCCACGTTTGGAGCCGCCTGGGTTACTATTACCCCGCGGCGCTTGAGTTCATTCAGTATAAAAAACATTTCCTTTTCTGTCGTAAGTTCGGGGCATTCATCCAGTGAGACCTCCAGGTCATATTCTTCGCCCTGCTTGATTTCCCTTATATATTTATCAAGCTCCACAACAGCTTCTATGCTGTCGTGGAATTTCAGCGCGATCCGCATTATTTCTTCACGATTGAATAATAGCTCCGGACATTCATTCCTGACTACTGATTTTATCTCGAACTTCCCGGAATATCGGTTCAATAGTTCGTCTTTTTCAATGATACGATTAAACCGGGACCGGATTTCTTCAATGGGAAGAGTATCAGCTTCAGGATAAAACCGGGCAGATGTGTCCAGTGTGTAAAAGGTAAAGTATCGGGCGCAATCTACAAGTTCTTTTGCTTTATTCAATCCCTCTTTTCCCTGTTTTACAGGGATATGATCGGCATCGGCCCCATAGTCTTCCTTAAAACCTGCTTCTATCGCCGAGACGACACCGTACAACCAGAGTCCTTCAATGGATGTGCCGGTGTGACCGACCCCCAATTTACCGAGACCAGGAAGGGTTGTAATATCGGCGGGATGCTTTGAAAAAATCATTCCGGCGGGGGCAAGCTCTCTATAAACCGAATTTTGAATAAGGTTTGCCCTTATGTTCTTCTCTCTTGCCGCCTTGAATAGGTAAGGCCATATGAGGGTGGTCATTCTGTTTCCAACGCCGAGCCTTTTTGTGGGACCCAACGCTTTCGGAGCGAAATCTTTCCCCGGCCCTTTTGCAAACAATGCTATGTTATTGTAATCGGCGGGAACAATGGAAATGTTGACTTCCTGTCCGTCTGTAGTAAATCTGTAATCCTTGATCGACTTCATCCCGAATAATTTCTTAATAGAACAGATGTTTACAAGGATTCTTTGATTCCCACCCGGAGACGCAAGAAGAAAAAAAGAATTTCCGTCGGGTCCGGAGCGCGTCAAAGACGGGAGGAAAAAAGTTATCCTGCCTTTCCATTTTTCAGATCTGCTTCTCAATTCTTCTTCTAACCTGCCGGCTTGATAAGCTCCTGCCAGGATTTCGAGAATGTCAATGTTTTTGTCAAGTTCTGACAGGACCAGTTCTTTATTCCACGTCCATGTGGGAAGTGTTCCCGGCGAACTTGACGGTTCAAGTTCTATGCCGTTTACCTTGATTTTATCATCAGAAATAATTTCTATTTTTAGATCCTCAATCAATTGAGTTGTAGCCAATTGAATCATCCCCTTTAAGCTTGTAGAGTTTTATCCCGGCCTCTTGCACCAACAGGTTGTCATTATCCTTCTCCCATTCATGCAGGGAAACCTCCTCCGGATCAAGGTAGCCCAGGTTAATCTTTTTGCACACAGATTCAGGAATGCCTGTTGCAAGGGTAACTTTGATTCTTGGTTTTTCAACGCCATTTTCATAAGTACCCATTCCCTTCACATGTGTCGAATGGGCAAGAATTCCCCGGGGGTATTTTTTGAATTTATCCCATTGCATAAGAAAATAATCCCTGGTATGATAACCGATCTCCCGGATCTGTTTCCCGTGAGTAAAGGAGATTTCCTTAATGTGAGGCGCGTAGATTATTAATTCTCCGCCGTTTTCAACAACAGACTCCAGCTTATACATTACTTTTGCGCCTGTCCAGAGTTCGTCATATATTTTGGGGCAGATCCCCAGTACCCTTTTATATGGTTTATTGAGATAGACAATCTGAAGTTTCTTTGAAAGATCAGCGGCAGCCGACCAAGTTTCCGGCTCATCCCCGATAAAGAGGCCAAAAGTCGTGCCGTGATCGACTACCAGTGAAAAACAGGTAACAGGGATATTAATAAAGGAGGCGCATTTTTCTATGACTTTTCGGACAGGGGTTTCCTTCACGCCGTTAATTTTCACATTGGTTACAAGCGCGCCTACCCAATGAAAAAAATGGATGATTTCCTGACCGGCAATTCCGGGGAAGAAATATTTATATCCGCCGGAAAAGCCCGCCACCTCGTGAGGAAATGTTGGGCCGATAATAAAGATCCTGTCATACTCAAAAATTCTCTTGTTTATGTTAACTGAGACCTCTTCTTTCAGCAAACCGCTTGTAAGCCTGTTTACTTCACCGGAATCAATCTTACCAATTGTTGCGAGGGCTGACGGGTCATCCCAGGCGTGGTTCATAAACTCAGTCTTTATTTGGGCTTTCTCTTTCCGGGTTAGATTGAACATCTTCAGGATTTCATCTTCGGACATGGGCTGATGTGTGCCAAGGGCGATCATCACATCAAGTTTCTTCACAATATGGCAGAGATTTCTATAGATCGTCTTGAATATGATTGGAAGGGGGCAGTGCCGGGTCTTGTCGGGAACGATCATAAGGATCCTCTTATTTTTCAGATCAATTTTTTCAAGAGATCCTGATATAAGGTCAGTTATGGTGCTTTCGTCCAGTGGTTTTGTTTTTGAACTTGCGCTTATAAGCATTTTGGCTCCTGCCTGTAGAGAAATTTTCGGAGGCTTTCACTTGAAATGGAAATATTCACCAAATATTATTTTTATATTCCCTAAATATTATATTCTGAATTTCTTTCTTCATTTTGTCGATATATTGTTTTTTATCATCATACTCATCTATTAATCCTGTAAATCTTCTAATCAAGTTACCTGCAACATAAAGCAAATATTTGCAGTCGTTTTTCTTGATAAGTGATTTAGTACCTCCGTGAGTTAATCTGCTCCTTTTTCCATATAATTCCTGAATTCTGTTACAAATTCCATGCCTTTTTGCTTCATCATTTTCCAATAAAATTGATGTCAATAATGATAAATTTCTTGTAATAGGCTCTTTCTTATCGCCAGATAAAAGTAATGATTCAAGACAGGAAATAAGATTCAAAAATTCATTTTCGATTTTTAATTGATTTTGAGAAGAAGAAAACCAATGGACCGCTTGTAATAATGTTTTTTCAAATGATGTTCTTTCTGTCTCTTGCTTTTTCAATATCTCTGATAATTCAAATAGACCAATATCATACATAATTTTTAAATTTTTCTCAGAAATATCGCAATATTGCTCTACGATTTCTACATCAATGATTATGTCTTTTGAAGAAAAGACTAATGTATTATGTTTTCCTCCGATTAATTCCCCAGATAATCCAATTTTCAATCCTGGGTATCCAAACCAATGAATTGCGTATCTCAATAAATCTAATGCTTTTCGAGTTTCCTGTTCTGCTTTTTCTTTGGCTTTTTTGGGTTCTGCTACCACTTCATATTCAGCGACTGTTTTAGCATTTCCAAAATCTAATTTCTTCTTTTCCAATAATTGGTTGCTTGAGAAATTTGCTATACTCCCATGACAATAAAATGTCATGAAAATATTTTATCTGTTTTGCATGGT
>JAIORV010000116.1 GCA_021107945.1 Vulcanimicrobiota bacterium
TCAATTTCATCTTGACAAAACTATGAAAAAAAAATAGAATGTAAAAGACTGAATATAAAAATATCAACCTATAATAAATTATCATTACAATTGGAAAGGCTGGATTTATATGGAGATACATCCCGTTGACGCAACACAGAGAGACATGACCTCCCCCAAAATGACAAAATCAGAAAAAGTCAGGGAGCCACAGGATACTTTTTCCAAATCCGGGGGTCAGATGAAGAAAATCGGTCTCAGTGCCGAGGATATAAGCAGGGTTTTACTAGATAAAAAAAGTTCCGATGGAATGAAAGATGTAAAAAATCGAAAAGAGCTCATCCAAAAGATTCAAAGGCAGATCGAAGCCGCCTCCCCGGAGCTTGAAGATCTTGAGAAAAAAGGACTGATCGATCCTGAGATTGCCAAGCAGGTTCTTCTCAACAGCACAATGGATCCACATGTTAACAGCGTAATCGAGACCGACGGCGATTTCAACACGAAGCTAATTTTTCAGAAAAACGGAACAATTGTTGCCGGAGGAGGGGACGGAATCAGCATCAAGTATCTGACCGCATATACTCCGAATGGCACAGTTAAATGGAGAAGCAAGGACTTCGTCGAGAAAGATCCGGCCGTTGATAAAAACGGAAATTTCTATTTTGCCAAAAACAACGGTACCGTTTCTTATGATAAGGATGGCAATAAAAGATGGCAATTCAGCAGATACGAGAAAGCGCAAGATTATAAGGAATTTGATGAAAAGGAATTCGGCTCGGGAGATTGTAGTGGAACCTCCGGTGTTCCCGCAATAGATGAAAAGCGCGGTATGATGTATTTCGGTGAATGGTATGGTAAGATATTCGGTGTTGAAAAAGATACCGGCAAGGTTAAATGGGTTCGTTACCGCCCCGGAATGATAGGAGACAGCGATCCGACTTTAGATAAAGACGGCAATATATTTTTACACGATGACAACGGACATGTCATGTCATTAAAACCCAACGGAGAGTCGAACTGGATTGTGGGAGTCGGATACCCCAAATATTATCCCCGTGGCGACAAGACATTGGATGATAAAAACACCGGGCAATGGATGAAAGATGTGGGACTTTCGCGCAGGAAATACAAGCATAAAGAAGGAGATGATTATGCCGTCGGGACAAGACAGATTCTTATCGGGAATGATCAAAAGGTTGTATTCGGTACACGGGACGGCAGGCTTTTGGCATTAAATCATGACATGGGTAATATGGAAATGTTTTTTGATGCAAAAGAACCTATATACATTCCTCCCCTTGATGCCGGCGACGGAAAAGTTGTTTTTGCAAACAGCAAGGGACATATTTACTGTGTCGATACAAAGGAAACGAAAAAAACAAAATATGGAAATGAAATGAAGTTGCTCTGGGACAAAAAGCTTGACAAGCAGGCAAATGTCGAGTTGGTCGGCAAAGACGGTAAAATTTATGTATCTTCACGGGAGAAAGGCCTGCTGGTTTACAATCAGGATGGCAGTGTGGCCTGGAGAGCGGCCGTCACACCCCAAACCGGCGTTACCGAGAGAGAAGACGGTTCAATCTGGATCACAAGCAGAGAGAAAATAATGGAATTGAAACCCCTCGCAGAGAGAGTGGAAGATTTGAAAAAAGAGGGAGCATTAGTAAAAGACGAAGAAACCGGAGAATTAATTGAAACAAAACCCGTGATTGAAGTTGGCGAGTCAACTGTTAATATCGGGGGGGTAGTATTGGAGAGGAAGAAAAGCAAACCGTAAATCTATAAGAACATAAAATAAAACATAGTTAAAAATCCTATTGAGTCTAAACTTTGGTTGAGGTTATTGTAAGGATAGACATAAACAAAACAACCAAAAACAAAAAGGAGCTTGAATATGCAAAAATATGTATGTACAGCCTGCGGTTATATTTACGACCCCCAAGTAGGAGATCCCGACGGCGGAATCGAGCCGGGAACAGCATTTGAAGCCATTCCCGACGATTGGGTATGCCCTGTTTGCGGTGTCGGAAAAGATATGTTCGAACTGACGGATTAGTAATTACAGACAAATTATGTAAATCTATTTATCAATGTCCCCTATTATAAAGGGGATGTTTTTTCATTAACTATTATTTTTCCATCGCTGATAGTCCCGCCGACAATGCTCTGAGGTTGGTCTGAACGGTTCCTCTGGGCGCTCTTGTTTTTACGGCATTTGTGAGAGCGGATGGAGTTACAATGCCTGTTATGATTGATATAATTCCCAATCCAACTATACTGCCTGTGATAGTTCTACCGGTTTCAAGCTTTGCAATCTTTGAAATCGGAAATTTATAAGTTTCTTCCGACTGACAGAAATTTTTCACGTTCTCGGTGTCCGCTATTATTATTCCACCGGGTTTCACCTGACTTTTGAATTCATCATACGCGCTTTGATTCATAGCAAGAAGTACATCGGAGTTTAGCACTTCAGGAAAATAAATACTGCCGTCGCTGATTACAACTTCCGCTCTGGACGGCGCGCCCCTTGCAAGAGGAGCGTAATTTACTGTCTGAACCGCATTTCTTTTATCGTAAATGGTCACGGCATGTCCTAATATCAACCCGGCAAGGAGAAGTCCCTGACCGCCGAGGCCGGCCAATCTCACATCAAATCTTTCCATCATATCAATCCCTTTATTGATAACATTTTTTCCGTAAAGACCGCAACTGAATAATTATGTATTGTTTGCCACCTGTGCTTTTTTGGCATTAATGTCCGGCCCCAGTCGCTTCTTTTTCCATTGTCTGAGCATTTCCATGTTCTTGATGGCTTTCTCAACCAATTGTTCATAATGCTGAATAAAGCCTACGGTATCCTTATCCATAAATATCCCACGGGTAATTTTACCTTTTCTTTTTTCAGGTACAACTGTTATGGGAGCGGTTTCTTCTTTCATCCACTTGAACATATCCGTTGCACGTCCGATTTTATTTAACCTGCCATAATATGTGTGGCAGTTGGAAACCGCTTCAATAACTGCAAGTCCTTTTTTGTCGAGTCCTTTAGTAATTATCTTCTCCAACTCTCTTACATGATAAACGGTGCTTCTCCCGACGAAAGCGGCACCTGCAAGAGCGGCAAGGTGGCATATATCAATCGGCTGATCGATATTACCGTATGTCGCTGTACTTGCAATCAAGTCTGACGGCGTGGTCGGGGAACATTGCCCTCCCGTCATTCCATAAATCCTATTGTTGACAACTATCGCCGTGAGGTTTACGTTTCTACGGCAGGTATGGATGAAATGATTTCCGCCGATTGCCATGGCGTCTCCGTCACCCATAACAACAATCACATAAAGGTCCGGCCGGGCGAGTTTCAATCCTGTAGCAAAAGCCAGCGCACGGCCATGAGTGGTGTGAAGTGTATTAAAATCAGCATAGACCGGCATGCGACCCGAGCAACCTATGCCGGAGATCAATGCAACCTTATCCCTGGGTATATCCAATGCATGGATAGCCCTGAGAATACATCCGAGGACAACACCGTTTCCGCATCCGGGACACCACACCGAGGGGAAACGCTTGTCAGGTCTCAGGTAATCCTGAAACATTGGGGCGGTTCTTTTCATTTTTTCAACAACCTCCAATTGCATCGAGCACATCGCCGGGACTGATTATTTCGCCATCATAACGATTTACAGGAATTATATCAATTCCTTTTTTGTTCAAACGCTCAATATCAAGTATCAATTGTCCCCTGTTCATCTCGGGGATTATCACACGATCAACATTTGCAATAACTTCTTTGAGCATCTCTTCAGGAAGAGGAACTAATGTGAGGAGTTTGACCATCCCCACCTTGCGTCCTTTTTTCCTTGCCTGGATCATCGCTTCAAGTCCCGTGCGAGCGGAAATGCCGAATGAGATTATGACGGTATCGGCATCTTCAAGATTATATAGATCATATCGCAAAATGCGATCTAATCCGTTGTCAATCTTCCTATAAATTCTGTCATACCAGTCGCGAATTTCTTTCCTGTTGCGGGTTGGGAAGCCATACTCGTCGTGAATGAGTCCTGTTACGTGATAACGCACACCCTCGCCGAAGCTAATAAGTGGAGGGACTCCTGACTTCACGCTCAAATCATATGGCTTATAATCCCCCGATTCGGGAAGTTCATTGCTACGTGTAAAAATGGAGATATCTTCCTGCCGTGGATATCCGACTTTTTCCCTCATATGCCCCGTAACTTCATCCATCAATAAAATAACAGGTGTTCGATACCTTTCGGCAAAATCGAATGACACTATTGTAAGTTCCATGACTTCCTGAATTGTGGATGGAGATAATGCGATAATTGGGTGATCGCCGTGTGTTCCCCATTTCACCTGCATATAATCGGACTGTGAGGGTGATGTGGGTCCTCCTGTGGAAGGTCCCAATCTTTGCACATTCACAATGACACAGGGTATTTCCGTCGTAATGGCATATCCCAGATTTTCCTGCATTAACGAAAATCCCGGTCCCGATGTGGCCGTCATTGTGCGCGCTCCCCCCAGGGATGCGCCGATTATCGAAGCCATCGATGCTATCTCGTCTTCCATCTGGACAAACACCCGACCTTCCTGGGGCATCCGACGAGATAAAACTTCAGCTATTTCAGATGATGGAGTTATTGGATATCCACCAAAAAAATCACATCCTGCCAGTACTGCCGATTCGGCGCATGTCTCATTCCCCTGGCTGAATGCATATACAACCTTTTCTGGATCCCATTTAATATATTCCAATTCCGATATTGGTTTTGATTTCAGTTTAAGTCCCATTGGGCAGACTCCCGATTAAAAATTATTCTGTGAACCTTGCTTAGAATTCATTTCATAATAAAACGCCAATCATGTTAAAACAACAAAAAGACAGTTATTAATCTAACTGTCGGTTAATACTTATTTTTTGCGGACTTTCTTTGCTTTCAATTCTGAAACCACAATGGCATGATCGGGGCATATTATTTCGCAAGTACCACAGCTTATACATATATCATTTAATACATATGGAACACCTTCTTCATCTCTTTCCAGAGCTTTCACCGGGCAGAAAGCAACGCAGATTCCACAGCGTTTACACCATCCTCTGGCTACATAAACTTTTTGCTTGTTTTCGCTCAGTTTACAGTTAAGCCATTCCTTTACCCGGGAAGGTGTGTCTCCAAATTGTATTTCGTCATTTTCTTTGCAAGCAGACATGAGTTGTCTTCCAGGATTACTACTCCTTACTGTAAGTCCTGTACTTCTCCTTTGCAGTTGAATATAAGTCTCCACCGTACATATCATTAATGACCACCACGGGGAAATCTTCCACTTCAATTCTCCGTAGTGCCTCCGCCCCCAATTCCGGGTAAGCGACAACTTCCGATTTCTTGATTGCTCCGGAAATAAGGGCTCCCGCGCCGCCTATTGCAGCAAAATATACTCCCTTATATTTCCTGATTGCATCTCTGACCGCCTGATTTCGAGGGCCTTTGCCAATCATTCCCTTGTGTCCCTCTTCTATAAGCCTGATGGAATATGAATCCATCCTGCCGCTTGTAGTGGGACCTGCGGAGCCTATCGGCTGTCCGGGTCTGGCCGGTGAAGGACCCATAAAGTAAATGGTAGAACCCTTCAAGTCTATGGGGGGTTTCTCATCCCTGTCAAGGGTCTCAATTATTTTCTTATGTGCCGTATCACGAGCGACATACATAACACCAGTCAACTCGACCGCGTCTCCCGCATGGAGTTTAGCCACTTTTTCATCTGTCAGTGGAAGTTCCAGTTTCATACGGTTTGCCCCCTTGGTTAATATTAGATTACGATTTATTTTCGAGATTTCTTTAAATTATCGGCAAATTTTTCCTTTTCCTATATTGTGGCTGACTTATGCCTTGCGGAATGACATTGCATATTGACCGCCACAGGCATGCTTGCGATATGGCATGGATAAGCTTCAATGTGAACCGCCAATGCGGTTGTTTTCCCACCGAACCCCTGGGGACCTATCCCCAGCTTGTTAATGTCTTCCAGAATCTTTTTCTCGAGCTTTTCAAGATTCGGATTTTCATTCTTCGAATTCAGCGGTCTCATTATCGCTTTCTTTGCGATTTGCATTGCCTTGTCCGCGGTTCCGCCAAGTCCAACTCCCACAACAACCGGTGGGCATGGATTTGCGCCGGCATTATCAACCGTCTCAACCACAAATTTTCGCACACCATCTCCACCCTGTGCGGGCTTCAGCATTCCCAGTGCGCTCATATTCTCGCTTCCGCCTCCCTTGGGAGCTATGGTGAACTTGATCCTATCTCCCGGCACAATGTCCGTGTAAATTATGGCGGGAGTGTTATCCTTTGTATTATTGCGCTCAAATACAGGATCCCAGACGGCGGATTTACGAAGATATCCCTCTTCGTATCCCTGGCGCACGCCCTCATTTATGGCCTCGTTGAAATTTCCGCCGACGACATGGACTTCCTGCCCCAGCTCTGCAAAGACAACTGCTAATCCGCAATCCTGGCAAAGGGGTGTCTTGTCTCTCTCAGATATCTCATAATTCTCGATCAACCTGCCGAAGACTTCCTTCGCCTGAGGCGACGGGTCCTCTTCCTTGCCCTTTTTCAACGCCTCCTTGACATCATCGGGCAGATAGACATTCGCCTCCATGAAGAGATCCTTGATTGTCCCTGCAATTTCGTCAAAATGAACTTCTCTCATTCCGCCACATCCTCGCTGTTATGTTGTGCCTTTTGCCCTGTTGTATAGTATCGGGGCAAACATCCCTACATACAAATTTCCCTGAACTAAATAAAGATTTCCCTGGACCAAATTTGTGATAAGCTTACCTTTGTGATAAATTTATCACAGTATCTAAAAACTGTGGTAGGTTTCTATGTTTTGACGGTAATTCCTTCTCCATAGCAGAAAGTATATCATAAGAAATTAAGTGGTATTTTTCGTGACCATTCAACCCATTACAAGTCATCAATATAAAGGAATTTCCCCGGAAGGTCAAACGGTTGAATATCAATATGTCCGGGCATTGTTTTTTAACAGTGGAGAGTCAAGATTCCGCGCCGGAGGTTGGATCCCATTTCCCGGTACTATTTATCACAGGCTTGCGGTCTAATTAGGATTCCAATAAGAAACAACATTCCTTATTGGAAACAGCCTGATCAACCCTGAACCTTCGTCCGTTTTGCCTGCTCCATTGCTATTTCCTGAACGGTTTTGAGGGTCTTTGCTCCTGATGCTCCTTCTATCGCCTTTGCCGCTATGGTCAGAACCTGCTGGTTTGCGCCGGACAATTGTTTGTTGATCCCCTCGAATTGTGAATTAAATTTTTCGACATCCTCCTGGAGTTTCTTGTTTTCATATTTCAGCAGGTTCATCTCTCCCTCTTTATCCTTTGCATACAGTTGGGCGACGATTTTCGCCTTTTCCTCGGCTATCGCCATAGCTTCTTTCCGCGCTCTATGGATCTCCTTTTCAAGCATTGGCTCAAATGACTCAACTTTTTTCTTCAATTCCTTTAACTCGGATTCCCTTGCAAAAAGTTCGGCACCTCTCTCTGCAAATTCTTTCTCCTGTTTTTCTCGCTTTTCTTTAAGCTCTCTCTCCAGATCCGCTTTTTTCTGCTCATAAATATCCTTGTCTTTCTTGCGGGTAAGCTTCAGGTTATATTCGTACTCTTCTTTTTCTCTCGTCCTTTCTTTTTTCAACCTTTCATCCCATTCTTTAAGCCGGGTTTCGTATTCCGCCTGCTGATTTTTCTGCTTTTCTTGTACTTCCTGTATATGTCTTTTAAGCTCTTCTCTTTTTTGTGTCGCTTCTTCCCCGAATGCCTTCTTTTTCTCCTCGTAATCCTGTATCAGTATGGAAAGCGCATCTGCCGATACTTTTATATCATGAACTTCCTCGATATATTTCTTTTCAAGATTTATGGCGGTTTTCAACTCATCGAGCTTCCTTGCTTCCCCGATAAGCTTCTCCGATATTTCATCAAGGGACTTGCCGACATGGAGTTTCAGGTGGGCAATGTTTTGAATGACCCTATCCCCGGTATATGAAGATGCCCTCTCCAGGATTTTCTTTTCATCTTCCTTTTGCTTGTCTCTTACTTTCAAGCTTGCCGGCGCTTCTGTTTCTCTTTTTTCGAATTTTCCCCTGAGTTGCTCATATGCTTCCAGGATATCCCTTTTTGTGCTTTTTGAAGTTATCGTGGTCTCATCATCTTTTTTTGTCATTTGATACATCTCCTTTATGTTTCAATTCATTCCGATTTAATTATATGTTTGGTTTGTTCTACCAAGAAAGCCTGCGGTGAATAGTTACCATGTTTATATTTAATGAAGTCTTCCTATCACTTGCATAATAGGTAGAGCAATCGAGATATTAAAAAAGATAATATATGCGAGAATAAAAATAAAAACAATATAAGTTAACGAAACTTCGAAGGTGACGAATTTTTTGCTAAAATCCTCTTTATTATTCATTGACAGAACAATGCTTAAAATCAGGTGTACAAGGAATAACAGAACGGGAATCGCAAAGAACATAGAAAACCCGGGCATGGTTCGGGAAAACCTGGCGAAAGATATCACCAGTTGTGTCAGCAAGGGTAATTCGATATTCATGCCCTGGAATAAAGAAACAAAGGAAGGCATTGTAAGCAGAGTGATGAACCAGACGGTTATTGACAAAAGAAGACATATATTGGTAAGCACCGTTATCCCGATTTTTTTGCCTTTTGTTATGAATGTGTTTTGCTCGTTTGAATTCATTTTAACAACTCCTACTTGCTGGAGGCGAGAGGCGAGAGGTGAGAAGTGGGAAATAAGATGTGGGAAACGGGAATCGGTCTCCGTCATCCGTTAACCGCCATCTGTTTATCGGGACGGGGACGTCCCTCCTACAGATCTGACCTCTGACCTCCGTTATCCATTATCCATCTTCCATCTTCCGTCCTCCGTCATTCTGTCAATAAAATCCTCGGCAAAAACAACGGCCGCGTAATCATCATAGGGTTCCTTCGGTATCTGCAATGTTACGGGAATCAATTTCCATAATCCCCGGGGAGGATTCTCCCTGAAATATCTTAGTTTTGCCCTTTCAGTGGAATGTTTTTCATCAACAAGCTTGAGGGGGATTGATCCTGAGACTTTTCTGACTACCGGTTTTAATTTTTCCGACCAGGTTGCATTCCCCATAAGTATCATGTCGGGTTTGAATTCATCAACGAATTTAGCAACGGCCTTATCGATTTGAGCGGTTGCAACGATTTCTCTATGAATGATGTTTTTATTATGATCAATTATTGCAATCCCACACTTGCCGCTCCCGGGATCAATTGAGAGAAAAACCTGCGGATTCTTAATGAAATTCTTCTTTGATTTTGAAGAAATGTTCTCTCACTCTCCATCCGGCATTTTTCTGACTTTAATATTTAATTTCAACGGTCCCAGTGTATATGTATCTTCACGGGTGAAAAAATCGACATATACTTTTTTATTTTTCTTCTTGATTTCATTAACCACATCAAAAAGATACTTGGAATCAATTTCTCCCACGCTTCCGGATCCCGGATCGGGAATTAAATCCCGTGACATTGCAATCCTGGAAATCCGGTTTATAAAGACATTGTATAGCTCCTCGGTAATTACATCCTTGGCTTTTGTACCGTCTATACGGGCGCTTGTTATAAATTCACCCTTTTTAAATATCAATCTATTGGATATAGGATTACTCAATTGGATCGTAAAGTACCTGCTTAATATCGCGTTTTGGTTCGCCCTTACAAATATTATCTGTTGTTTACTGGCTCTTCTGAGAATACCTGCAACTTCATCAAGGTTATCGGGGATAAATCCCACGAGTTTTTTATTTTTCGGCAATTTAAAAGTCCTGTCCGTTTTCTTGGCAAGGTCCTTGCTTTTTCGAATTGCCAACTGGTTGGTTTGTGCAACAATTCCCTTGAGCTTCTCTTTCATTTTCATCTTGCTGGGTTCGGGATTGATTTTTGCAGATAGAATGATTTCGTTATTCTTATATACAATTATTGCCTGATCAATATCGCTTCTTAGCTTATCGAGAAGCTCCTTTTGCTCGGCAATCTTTGTCTTCAACTGCTGATATTCCAGCAAGCCTCTGCGGGCGTTTTCAGATACGACAACCGCAAAAGTAAGTGTCACACTTGCGATAACCATACCGGTAATTACGGTAATTAACATGGAAGTATATCTCGGCCTCAGTTTTAAAACTGAAAGTTTTTTTCTGCCGATAAAACGACCTAGCTGATTGCCCAGAAACGCTATAGCACCACCAAGTATGCCCATGCATACTATTATTGCTGCAAGTTTTAATATTTCAGATACTTTCATTTTGCTTCATAACCTGATGGATTTCGTCAATCCTTTTCCTTTTTTTAATTTTACCTTGAATGTCTTCGTTCTATATCCCTGTTTTTTCAGGGTAACGGTATAAGTGGTATCATCAAGTCCCGGTATGATCTTCGGAGCGATACCGGCGAATCTGCCGTTTATTAAAATCCTTGCCCCGTGAGGATTCGTCTTTATGTTGAGATAGGGACGTTTAATAAGAGGATCCGCCCCGAGTTCGGCTTTATCCCCGTTTTCAACAACAAGAGGAGTGTTGAATGTGAAGTAATTCTTCTTTACAATTTTCAACCTGTATTCTCCGGGCGGTATTTCAATTTTATACCTTTTCTTGCCGATGTGTTTGAACTTAATTGACCTGTAAGTATTATTCACAGTATCTATAAGGTACGAACGAGCCGGGAATGCTTTTGAAAAGATGATAATCTTCACCTTGCCCGTCTTCCCTGCAAACATATTCCCTGTTGCCCTGTCAAGCTCCGGCGCCCCGTCGAGATGTGGCGGCTCGAATTTTTTTTTCTTTATTTTCTTTGTGGGCTTCGGGGTCGGCTTTGGTGTTGTCGGGGGCGGTGTTTTTTTTATGGTCTTTTCCGGGGTGGGAGTTTTTGGCGGAGTACTTGTTGATTCCATGCCAAACGGAGTTTGTGTTGTGAATGTGATTGGTTTCACTTTCTCCCTGGAAGAAAATATGCTATAGATCATCACGCCGACAATTATCAGCATGAGAAAAATCAACAGGTACCCTGCAACCTTGTTTGCTTTTCTCTCCTCTTCCTTATTTTCTTCATAATATGCCATTAAAGAAACTCCGCAATAATATGTGTTAATAATAATTTGGCACTAATTCACCGGAAAGACCTCAAAAGCCGGAGGCGAGGATATCGAAAAACCTCAAAATCTCGTCAATTGATGGTTGTTATTTTACCACAGAGATCACAGAAACACAGAGAGATCAATATTTTTTCTCCGGTTACCCTCTGCGGACTCCGCGCTCTCCGCGGTGAATAGCTGACAATCACGTAAAATTTCGTTTAAACAGGTGGCATTCCTTTAAAAAAGGACAAACGACAATTGCTTATTTATTTATTTCAGTTTATTTCCACACTCCCGAGATATGTGTTCCACATTTCATGCATTTGCCGTTTTTAAAATTAATTTCTCTTACTGAATAACCCATTCTTTTTATCAGTAATGTTCCACATTTTGGACAATAAGTATGATTAGCAGGATGCCCCGGTATATTTCCCACATATACATACTTCAACCCCTCTTTTATAGCGATTATTCTTGCCTTTTCAAGTGTTTTCCCCGGTGTCGGCGGGATATTCTTGAGCTTATACATCGGGATAAACCTTGTGAAATGTATAGGTGTATCATCGCCAAGATTTCTCTTTATCCAGGCACACATTTTCTTTATTTCTTTCGTGGAATCATTTTTGCCCGGGATAACAAGATTTACTATCTCTAACCAGACTCCCTGTTTCTTGATTGTCATGAGCGTATTCAACACAGGCTTGAGTCTTCCGCCGGTCAGATCACGATAAAAACTATCGGTAAAACCCTTGAGATCAATTTTTATTCCCGACAATACCTTGCACAATTCTTTGAGAGGAGCTGTGTTTATAAAACCGGCGGATATCATCACTGTCTTGATATTGTTCTTTCCGCCCAGAAGCGCAATGTCTCTCATGTATTCGCTGAACACAACAGGCTCGGTATATGTGCAGGCAATGACGGGGATTTTTCTGGATTTTGCTTTATTCACAATCGTCTCAGGAGAACCATTATATTCGGGAACATCACCCGGCGAAGCCTGGGATATTTCCCAATTCTGACAAAATACACAACGCAGGTTGCACCCGGCTGTAGCCAGGGAGTACGCTTTCACTCCGGGAAGAAAATGATATAAAGGCTTCTTTTCTATGGGATCCACATGAATGGCAACAGGTTTGCCATATACAAGAGAATAAAGCTTCCCCCCGATATTTTTTCTTACACGACATGCGCCGACTGCGCCGTCAGTCAGTTTGCATTTCCAGGGACAAAGCACACACTGAACCGCTTTTTTATCAAGTTTCCTGTAAAAAAGAGCTTCTTTGAGAGTTACTTTTGACTCGGCCCTGGATGAGCACCCGGAGCCAAATGTTGTTCCCAGCGCGGCAAACCCAAGGGCGCAAGTACCCATTTTTTCTAAAAATTCTTTTCTGGAGAGCATATAATCACATCCGGATTTTCTCGTTATTTTTTGCCTGTAAAATTCCCAATGCAGGATTATATAAGAGGATAATCTCTTGATATATTAAAATTATATAGGAGAAATTGTAATTTCTCAAGACCTTTTGCAAAAAACAGAATGAAGAATGTAAGCTGTTACATTTTAATTACAGGTCGATTCTTTCACCGATTGATACCATTTTGCTTTCAAATTTGCCATATGGGCGAAAGCTCCGGCGTCCCCGCCGAAGAAAATGTGAAGAGTAGTTTTGATGGCGAATTGGTATTGGTATAAGATAATGACCCCAGATTCTATTGGGAAGGGAAATGTCCTGAAGCATATTGAATCTATACATGAGATTAACCCCCAGCTTAAGCTGGGGGCATAAGGACAGTCTCTCCTCCCTAAACGAAAATTTAGTCGTTTTAACGGCTTCCCTTAAAAGATTCTATTTTTAGTGAAACACAGAAAAGGGTGATTGAATGTCAAAGCATTCGTATGTGCGGATTTTTATTCACCTGATATGGGGAACACAAGGTCATGAGCGTATAATAACCGGGAAGGTTGGGAAATCCCTATTTGAACACATAATTTCATATGCGAAAAAAAATGGTATCCCGGTAGAGAAGATGAATATTCAGCCTGAGCATATTCATTGCCTTATATCATTACCTCCCGACAAGAATATTTCCCAGGTTGCAGGGGCGTTGAAGGGTGAGTCTTCAAGATGGATAAATGAAAATGATTTTTTCTCCGGGAAATTTCGCTGGCAGAGAGGTTATGGAGCTTTCTCGGTGAGTTCATCACAGTATGAGGTTGTGAAAAGTTATATTTCCAGGCAAAACGAGAGACACAAGAGGAAGTCATTTTTGGAGGAATATAAGGAATGGGCGATGAAGTACGGGGTGTGGGAAGACAGGTAAACCGTTGAACTTGACAACGGTAACTTAGCTGAAATCGACATGTTATCATAACGGTTCTTAAGCCTCTCGTGGTTGATTTGGTGCGGTTCAGGAGGTGTAACCACCAAAAAATACAGTGGACCTAGAACCGGGTTGTTGTCTTCGAAACACCATCTTGAAATGCTCCCTTAAATTGGCGAAGGAAAGGAGTGGCAGAACCTTTACTTCCAACTCCCTGTCAAGTTCGGGGTCAATTATATTAAGGCGAGACTATCAAGTTTTCCCATGTTAAATTTTTGAAACTTACCGTTGTCAAGTGAAACGGTTAAAAGGGTGTTTTTCTCTTGCTCGCCCCCAGCTAAAGCTGGGGGATAGTTTCATGGATCAACCCCAATCTCCGATTGAAGTCCGGTGTTTAGTTTCATGAACTACACTCTGTCTCCGGTTAAAGTCCAGGGGGAAATGTCCTGAATGAAGCCCGGGAATCCTTGAATAACAGGAGGAGAAAGGGTATAATTAATAGAAAAAAACGATTTATCATAAAGGATATCAGGAAAAAGAAGCAAGTGGCATAATATTAAGTAAACACTTACTAAACGATTAAAGTCAAGTATTCATCAGAGTTTTCGTGATTATTTTGACCAAGAATACGGAAGGTTAGGTATATAACATGCTGGAAAGTGAAGTCACATTTGATCTTGCGGAGATAATAAGAGCCGCCCGGGGAGAGAAACGGGTTGACCTTCTTATAAGAAACGCAAGAATTGTAAACGTTCTTTCAGGGGAAATATATCTCACTAATGTCGCCATCGACGGTGGATTGATTGTGGGGTTCGGTGATTACCAGGCTATACAAAATATTGACCTGGAAGGTAAATACCTTGCACCGGGATTTCTGGACGGTCATATGCACATGGAAAGCTCGATGATTGAACCCACGGAGTTTTCCAGGGTGGTTGTGCCGAAAGGAACGACAACGGTTATTGTTGACCCCCATGAAATCGCCAACGTCAGGGGAATAGAAGGAATAAAGTACATTCTCAGAGCAAACAAAGTTGTACCTCTTGATATTTATGCTATGGTACCGTCATGCGTGCCTGCCACTCCCCTGGAAACATCGGGCGCCAAATTGACGGCAGAGGACATTGTCCCTTCATTTACAAAAGATCGGGTACTGGGACTTGGCGAATTGATGGATTTTCCCGGTGTGCTCAACAAAAATCCGCATGTTCTACGTAAAATGAAGGTGAAAGGAATCAGGAGAATTGACGGACATGCTCCCGGTCTTTCCGGCAAGGACCTCTATGCGTATGTCGCCGCCGGGGCGGTATCCGACCATGAATGCACGACATTCGAGGAAGCGCTCGAAAAATTAAGACTGGGCATGTATATTATGATTCGCGAGGGTTCCGTAACTCGTGATCTTGATGCGCTTCTTCCCCTTGTTACTCCGGTCAACATGCGCAGATGTATGTTTGTTACCGACGACAGGGAACCTTTAGACCTTGTAAACGAGGGGCACATGAGCTTTGTAATAAAGAAAGCTATTTCACGAGGGATGGATCCCACTGTGGCATTTGCTATGGCAACCATTAATACCGCCGAGTACTTTGGATTGAAGAATATAGGCGCAATAGCGCCGGGCTATATCGCGGATCTTGTGGTCA
Organism: Vulcanimicrobiota bacterium; assembly: GCA_021107945.1. Taxonomy (GTDB): domain Bacteria; phylum Vulcanimicrobiota; class JAJTBE01; order JAJTBE01; family JAJTBE01; genus JAIORV01. The sequence continues at coordinate 15,173 of JAIORV010000116.1, forward strand.
TTGACAATTTTAATGATTTTAATGTCTCGATGGTTTTCAAGAAGGGACACCTTGTAGCAAAAGACGGAAAGCCACTTTTTGCTCTGCGCAGTCTTGATGCAACCCCGGTTATGAATACGGTTAACATCCCACCTATAGATCCTGACACTTTCAAGATAGAAGCAAAAGGAGAATACATTAACGTAATAGGACTCGTTCCACAGCAGATTATCACGAGGAAGCTGAAGATGAAGACGAAAATCGAGGATGGATATGCCGTCTCGGACCCGGAAAATGACATTTTAAAGATGGTTGTTATTGAGAGGCACAATGCAACAGGCAATATCGGCAAAAGCTTTGCAACGGGATTTGGAATAAAGAAAGGCGCGCTGGCTTCAACCGTGGCGCATGACTCTCATAACCTTCTTATCCTGGGGGCAAACGACAACGATATGGCTATTGCGGCGAAAAGAATCCAGGAGCTTCAGGGGGGCCAGGTTATTGTTGTGGATGGCAAGGTTGTGGCGGAGTTGCCTTTGCCTATCGGAGGGCTTATGTCGGATCTTCCCTTGCACGAAGTAAAGGAAAGATTGGATAAATTTGACGAGATAACGGCGGAATTGGGATCCGGAATGCCGCATCCATTTATGACATTAAGCTTCATGGCTTTGCCTGTTATTCCGGAATTGAAAGTGACTGATCTTGGACTTGTTGATGTAAATAAATTTGAAATAATCGATATATTTGACACATAATACGGAATCCGGCCTCCGGCCTCCGTTCTCCATATTCCCATTTCCCTTTTCTCTTTTCTCTTTTCCCATCATGGAAGGGAAGTTGGATGCCCTCATCGAAATGAGACACATCAAATACAGGAGGCGAAAATTCAAAGTGAAAAAAGATGCTTTTTTGTGGTTGACAATCGGTCTTGGAATCGGAATGCTCACTTCTGCAGTAATAACATACAAATTTTATATGGATGAGCAAACAAGAAAACAGGATCCACGATTAGGAAGAGTTGAAAGACTATTGGATGAAGCGGAGCAATTGCTGGATGTCGGCAAGAAGGCGGCACACTAAAAATTAATGAACAAAAATAAAGAAACTTTTGATAAAAAGTGGATATTACTGACAAATGATGATGGTTATTCATCCCCGGGTATCAAAGCTCTTGCCCGGAGCTTGAGAAAAGTTGCACGGGTCTTTGTTGTAGCTCCGGATCGTGAAAGAAGCGCAATTGGCCACGGGCTGACTTTTTTTAATCCCATAAGAGCACATGAAATCAGAAATGATGACGGTCTGGTAATTTATAAGTCCGACGGTACCCCCACCGATTGCGTGCTGCTTGGAATACATCAATTAATGGAGACACCGCCGGATCTTGTCATTTCGGGAATTAACCGAGGCGCCAACCTGGGGGATGATGTTACATATTCAGGAACTGTCGGGGCGGCAATGGAAGGGGCGATTCAAGCTATCCCCTCAATAGCCGTGAGTCTCAACTCGATGGAGGAATTTGATTTTGAATCCGCCGCTCGATTTACAGCCGGGATTGCGGAGATTCTTCTCCAAAAAAAATTACCCGATGGTGTTTTTCTTAATATCAATATTCCCGCAATCGACTTTAGTCTTGTTAAGGGAGTAGAGATAACATTCCAGGGACGTTCAATTTATCATCAGAAAATTGTAAAACGGGTGGATCCAAAAGGAAATAATTATTACTGGATCACAGGGGCGACTCCTGACGGAGAGCCTATTGAAGGCTCGGATTTCTGGGCAGTCAAAAATAATTCCATTTCAATCACTCCCCTCCATCTTTCATTGACAAATATGAGCTATATTGATGAATTGAAAAACTGGAAATTTTCTATATAAGAAGTACTCCCATTTCACACATATGAATTTGTGCAAGAAGTACAGGAAAATGATGAAATCAGGAGTTTTACCGCCTGGGAATGCAGGAAAACAGGAAAGAATTATATTATTTCTTCGTGTCCTTCGTGGTGAATATTTGCATTTAAAATGGATATCTGGATTACAATAAAAGTCGCCATAAAGGCTCTGCTGAAAAGCAAAATGCGCACCTTCCTGACCATGCTCGGGATTATCATCGGTGTAGGTGCAGTCATCGGCATGCTTTCAATTGCAAGGGGCGCTCAATATAATATCACAAGATCAATCGAGTCCCTGGGAACAAACGTTCTCTTTGTTATGGCCGCAGCAGAAACAAAAGGTGGAGTCAGGGGTGGATGGGGATCAATAACAACTCTCAAAGTTAACGATTCAAAAGCGATACAGAAGGAATGCCCCCATATCAAATATTCTTCTCCCATGATCCCGGTTCCAGGAAGAACAATTTACAAAAATCAGAACTGGGGGACCCAGATAAATGGCGTAAATGAGCATTTTCAATATATAAATGACTTAAATATGAGTATGGGTACTTTTTTCGGGGCGCAGGAAACTACATCGGCATCAAAGGTCTGCGTGATCGGTCCGGTGGTTCAGGAAAACCTTTTTGCATGGGATGAAAACCCGGTAGGCAAGACTATCCGAATCAACCGGATTCCATTCAAGGTGATCGGAGTTCTGGAATCCAAGGGAAGCTCCGGTGGAGATCAGGACAAAGATGATGTAATTTTTGTTCCGTATTCCACTGCAATGCAGAGAATGTATCGCAAAGATTATGTCACAATGATTATGGCCTCCGCCACTTCAAGGGATGATGTCGCTCTCGCAAAGGAAGAGGTGACACAATTACTCCGGCAAAGACACAGGATCAAAAAGGGGCGGGATGATGATTTCATGATACGTACGCTGGAAGAAATAATGAAGATGGTGGGAGAGTTCACAAAAACATTTACCATTCTTCTTGCTGCAATTGCATCAGTTTCACTCCTGGTCGGTGGAATCGGGATCATGAACATTATGCTCGTATCCGTAACCGAGAGAATAAGGGAGATCGGTATTCGCATGGCTATCGGAGCGCGCCCCCGGGATATATTGTGCCAATTTCTTATTGAGGCGCTGGTGTTGAGTCTTGCAGGGGGGATCCTGGGAATCGGACTGGGATACCTTATTTCATTAATTATCGGAAAGATGGCCAAATGGCCTTCAATAGTCACTCCCATGTCAGTCATACTGGCGCTCACTTTTGCCTCTGGTGTCGGTATTTTCTTCGGGTTCTATCCCGCCTGGAAGGCTTCCAGACTTAATCCGATACAGGCATTGAAGCATGAGTAATATTATATAGGGGATGACAATATTGTTAAATAAAATATTTATAGAGCAATTAAAAACCGGAAAAAAAGTTGTTGATTTTTTCTATGTTGAGGAGAAATCAACAAGGAAAACACGCCAGGGCAAGACATACCTCGATTTAAAACTCAGGGATAAGACCGGATCCATATCCGCCAAAGTATGGGACAAGGCGGAAAAATTAAGCGGACTCTTTTCCAGGAATGATTATGTAAAGATACTTGCCCTTGTGGAGAATTATCAAAACAACTTACAACTCAGGATCGAGAAGATAAGAAAAGCAGAGGATGACGAGATCAAACAGGAAGACTTCCTGCCGGTATGCGATAAAGACGTCGATGAGCTTTTTGCACAACTACTGGAATATATTGAATCTGTCGAAAACACCCATCTAAAATCCCTGCTTGACTCATTCTTCAAGGATGAGGAATTTGTAATGGGCTATCTGCGTACCCCGGCTGCAAAATCGGTTCATCATACATATCTGGGTGGACTACTGGAGCATTCATTGTCAATGGTTCAAGTATGTGAATTTCTTGTAAATCATTACGGCGATCTCGATAGGGATTTATTGATTACCGGGGCAATATTGCATGATATCGGCAAGGTAAGGGAACTTGAGATAAAAGGCGGATTTTCATATACAACCGGAGGTGAATTATTGGGACATACCGCCATCGGTATGATAATGGTTCACGATAAAATCTCCGGCATTGAGGATTTTCCGGAAGAACTTGCCCTTCTTATTGAACATATGATATTAAGTCACCAGGGAATGCCCGAATGGGGAGCCGTGAAAAGACCCCTGTTCAAGGAAGCCTTGATTCTTCATTATGTGGATGATATCGATGCCAAAATCAATCTTCTGAGGACATATACGGAAGGTGAAACATCGGGACCGGAAGATATATGGACTGAAAAATGCTGGTATCTTGACAACAGGCGTTTTTTAAGATTGAATTTATTTAGCAATGATAAACAGGAAACTTCCAATCAAAAGTATAATACTTAGCTGGTATAAATAAAACTATAAGGGTTTTGGACCTATTCTGATAGCAGATAGCTGGATTCAGGTAGAGTTATTTGGAATGTTATTCTTATAGTTGGGTTTACTCTCATATCGGAAATAAAAGGAGTAGTTGGTTTTGCTTTTTAATTATAAAGCCAAACAAAGAGACGGTTCAATTACGATTGGCAAGATTGAAGCGGTTAATGTTAATATTGCCGTAGATACTTTAGCATCCGCAAATATGAGAGTAATTGAAATAAAACCGGTAAAATTTTCCATAGATCACTGGTTCAGAGCTTTCAAACCTGTTGACCAATATAATGTAGCAATGATGACACGTCGTATGGCGACAATGTTGATGGCAGGTCTGCCACTTGAAAGAGTGTTATATATACTCTATGATCAGGAGTCGGATCCAAACCTGAAAATGGTGATGCAACAAGTTTTACACGATATCAGAACGGGATCGTCCTTATCCTGGGCGGTTTCAAAGCATTATAAAGCTTTTTCGAATATTTATATAAGTATGATCAAGGTCGGAGAAGCTACAGGAGAAATGGGAGGTATGCTTAACAGGCTTTCCGATTTCCTTGAAAGGGATATCAAGATTAAAAGACAAGCAAAATCAGCACTTACATACCCCACATTCATCTTCGGTTTCTGTGTTGTTGTTGTTGGCGTCATTTTTATTTATATCCTTCCCGGACTTATGGACATTTTCGAGTCAATGTCGGCAGAACTTCCTCTTTCAACGAAAATTGTGCTCCTTATTGTGGATACGGTAAGAAACCCATATATTCAAATAGGCGTTATACTTGGAACGATTTACTATACTATTTATTTCAGGGATTGGGTGAAAACCGCTCATGGAAAGTATAAATGGGACAGGATTAAACTTACAACACCTGTTGTATCAGTGATTAACAAGAAATTTGTAGTTGCCAATTTTTCAAGAGGACTGGGAGTTCTCCTCGCATCGGGAGTGCCGATTATTAAGTCCCTTGAAGTACTGATGGAATTTATGGATAACGAATATTTTAAGCAACTTGTAATTCAACCCACATATGACAGGATTCGAGAGGGACAATCACTGGGACAGATATTGGGCGACGTCGCTTTCTTTCCGGGTATGGCTACACAGATGATTGCTGTAGGAGAATCCACAGGCGAACTACCGCTCATGTTAAATAAAATATCGTCGTTTTATGACGTGGAAATTGAATACGCACTCGAAACATTCCTTAATATGATTGAGCCTATTATGATCGGGTTGATGGGACTGGTCGTTTGTTTTATCCTCCTTTCTGTTTTCCTGCCTCTATACCAGATAATTATGAATATGGGATGATTTTAGCTCCAGTTTATGGAATAACGGCCTCGCCTATTTATTATCTTCTTTCTTATTCCCTTCCTGTTATGCCATAATAAATAAAATTATTGATGAGGGGGCAAATAAATGAGGCCTTCAAGACATGAAATAAAAGCCGAATTGACGGATAAGACTGAGATAATATCAAAAAAGCTATATAGTATTTTTGGAGATTATGCAAGGGATATAGATTTTTCCGGCATTCGACTCTTTACCTGTCTTTTTTATAACGAGTTACGACACGATCCCCGGAATCCCGGATGGGTTGGAAGAGACAGACTTGTAATATCGAACCCCAAGCTTATACCTTCGCTTCTTGCAGTTCTTGCCCAGGCAGGTTATATAAACTGGAAAGAGTGCCATGATGTAATAATTCAACTTCCCAAATTTTTTTCAGGATCAAATATCGCCCTGGTTAATTATCCCGGTGTCGAATTTATGACTCAGATCCCTTACCAGGGAATGCTTTTTTCCCTGGGAGCGGCCCTGGTAGGTAAGCGATCCCGGAAAGAATACAGGGTTTATCACGTGACGGACGATAAAAGATCCACACAATTACAGGATGCATTGATAAGCGCATCGGGTATGAAATTGGAAAACCTGACCACAATTATTCCTGATATCGATATGCAAAAACGTTCCTCGATTATCCATTTCTGGTTTTCCATGGGATGGCAATTAGAAGAAATCCACTTTGATGATGTCTCGTCGATTTACGAAGGCTTTTACAGGGCGGCCAGAGCCAAAGAAAAGCCAAAGATAATACTGGGATAAAAAAAGAAAGGCTATTCACCGCAGAGGGCGCGGAGAGCGCGGAGGCAAAAAAATGGCAATCATTCAGTCCCCTTATGAATTTTTGGGTAGCAAGGGACAACCGCATTGGTGCTCGGATAAGAATTTTAGTCAAGCTCAAGGTGAATAAAATGAAACCATTTTTAGGTAGCTGTGGGTCTCCCGACCGGCCGGATTTAAGGCGTTTTGGCTGTTTCATGACTTCAATATTAGTGTCTTTTTCTCTGATTATCCTCTGCGAACTCAGCGGTAAAAAAATATGCTGAATAGCTATAAATGAAAAACAATTTCTCCTGAAAGAATCGCCCTTATGATCAAAAAAATCGGAACCAGAAGAATTTTTTATTATATATTAGTGATTTTTTTCATTCTGGTTTTATTTGACCTGTCCCGTTTGCCGGACAAACAAATATCGGCAAAAATGCTGATTTTTGCTATCGGCCGATATCAAAAGCAAATCTCGCCGAGAATAGGCGGCTTTGTAAAATGCAAATTTACACCCACCTGTTCGGAATACGGTCGTCTGTGCATAAAATATTATGGAGCTTTCTGGGGTTCCATTAAAACCACAGAAAGAATATTGAGGTGTACACCCTGGAGCAACTCCAGCGGCGCTGACCCTCCATAGGATTACATCCTGTTGTGGTAACTCATCCGATAACAGCCCGTGGGCTCAACCTTGAGGAAGACTCCGGGGCGAATGGGAGCAATCTTGAGCCGGTTATGGTATCCCATATCGGCAAGTGTAAGCCTATAGTTTGCCCGCATCTCGATCATTGCGATCTGCGCTTCCAAACTCAGCGTAACTCTGTCTCTAAGCCATGGACTTCTGGTAACAGCCCCCAGGACGCCTTCAGCAGGTCCTTTTCTCTCACTGACTCGCTGGACACTTACGCCCCTGGGTCTTATCTGCCGAGATTGCTGTTCCGGTGCGGCCATACCGGCGCCGACTCCGTCCCTGCTTCTTCTGCTCCTGATTTCTTCAATTCGATCTTGTTGTTCTGCCATATAAAACTCCCCTCTATTAGGATTCTAATAAAGGACATACACTATCCCATGAAATTATAGCATAACGGAATTATTGCAATGTTTCTAATATGTTAACAATATGTTAAAATTTTGCATTTTTGGAATAATTTGTTGTATAATTAGATTAAGAAAAGGACTTCATATCTTGATCGATATTTTAGACCCAAAATAATCACACGATTCTTCCTGCCAATAATTTTATACCGAATCTTTTCAAGCAAACAGGGAGGCGTTTAATTTGAAAAAATCCGTTAAAATCTTCCTCACAGTGATCATAATCTCCTTTTTAATATCGGGTTACGCTCATGCCGTCGCAACCCTGGGAGGCACACTTATTAAGAAGATCCCGGGAAAGCGCATGATTGTGATAAAATTAAAAAGCGGAACCGAGAAGAATGTGATTATTGTATCTCGTTGCAAAGCTTATCGCCTCAACCAGAGGGCGCTTCTCTCAAGCTTCCGTATAGGCGAGCAGATTGTCATAAAGATTTGCAGTCCCCTCAACGCCAACCCTCTCAAGGCGGAGATATTAATGGACAAATTCTCCGCGAAGCAATACGCAAGCTATAAAACTACCACGCCGATGTATGATCCCACCAAGACAGGAGGCGGATATGCCACATCGGGAGGAGCGGCGCCAACAGGGCTCCCTCCCGTTACAGGGGTATATCCAAATGCGGTAGGTTCAGGATGGCCTAATAACAATCAGCTTCCCGATTCTGTAAAAATGGGAAGCAGTCCCAGTGGAGGCGGAATGAAAGCGGCTCCCGCCCCGTGGGGAAGTCCGGCCATCGGTCCAGTCCTCAGTGGAGGCGGCGGCGGCTCCGCAGACTGGGGCAGTCCCGCAGGCGGAGGTGGAGGAGAGTCAATATCAGGCCAACTTGGCGGTGGAAACGGAAGTGTTATGCCATCCGACACACAAGCGCAGGGAGTTACTCCCGGTCAGGGAGCATGGGTTGCAAACCCGACAGCACAAAAAAAGAGAGTTAAAAATGTCAGCTTCCAGGGAAAGGTTTTCCAGGTGAATCACAATTACAACGCCTTATATGTAAACAGCTTCGGGCAAAAAAAGACATACACCGTAATGATTCGCCCAAAAACCAAAATCCTTGATTTCATGACAAAACAACAACTGACATTGGATCAAATACAATTGAAACAGGTTGTCAAGGTGACAGGAACTTCGGCATTGGATGGAATTGTGGATGCGACGACTATTATGGTGCAGAGGTAGTTTTTCTTACCCGATCTTTTCCAATATCCTCTTCACCCTCGGATCCGATGACATATCTGACAGGGGATGGGACATGGCCTTGCTCAGGTCAGGTCTTTCTTTTATTGAAGTGATATTCTCCTCTTTCACAAGGTGCTTGTCAAGGCGGTTTATGTATTCATTCCTGAAATCCGGGTTCTCATTGAGACTTATCTTGCCATTCCCGGCCAACATCTCCAGGTTCTGCATCATCTCCGGGTTTGCTTGCTCAAGTCTGAAGAAAAGGTGATTGAATACATTGAAATCATTTCTCCCGATATTCAATACAAGGGAAACCGTATTTGCCACCTGGTGTTGGTCCCCGCTCTTCAAGCCGTTGTGAATTTCTTCATTCGTAATATTCTCCGGGTTTTCAGGCTTATTTTGAACATATACATTCCTTATGGGAGAGCGGGAGATATTTCCCTTTGAATCCTCAGCTTCCACATAATACTGGATAATCTCGCCTTCTTTATTTTCTTCTATATCAGGCTCAATCTTTGCCTCGTACCTGTCTGCCCTTATTGTTGGATCGACCCATACGTCAGGCTTATTCTCAAGGTCGGGGAATCCACAGTTTATCATGCTGGTCTTGCCATCCCAGGTGCTTACACCCTCGCCCTCATACATGAAATCCTCTGGACGATTCAGAATCCCGTCAGCATCTTTCCTGTATTTTACATTTATTGATTTTATATCGTTGAGATCATATGCGTATGTTACAACATTGAAGCTCGATGGGAATCCCTTCGGGTTATAGGGTGAATGCATCGGAAGGAATATGCTGGGTCCGACCTTATCTTTTTCCTTGCCGTCATTTCTTTCGATTACTTTCCTTGCATTTTCCACCGCCATATTTGCACCCTTCACCGAGGAATACGAAAGAATATTGTCAGGATTCCAGTACTCATAGCAGGAAGTCTGTCCCACCAGGAGATCGTGCCAGGCCTTTTCAGTTTCGCTTCCCTTCCTGTTAACGATGTTTCCGATACTCTCTTTTGTCTCTCCGGCAGGTTCCAGTGAGTCGGCCGTCAGAACCTCGTTCTTGGCGGCAGTAAGGACAGCCCACGAATTGTTCTTGGGGGAATATCCCTTGTAGCCTGGATCGTCAATCCATTTGGAAAACTGTGGATCACCGAGGTTCGCGCCCCACCATGCTCCATCCTCGACGTGTATTACATCTCCGCCGGAATACTTCTTCACACCGTTTTCATTACTGACAAGCTCCGGTTTTTCCGGCGGGAAAAGATCAAGGTAATCCTGAATTGTTGTAAAAACAACCTTACCGGGGAACCTTGTTGCCATATCAACGGGAACATTCCTGTGAAACTCTCCGCTGTTTGAGCCGTTGTTGTCGCCGTCGGTGGCGTAAAGCACGAATATGGGGTGATCCGGGTCGGTGTTATGCTTGTCGAACTTGTCAATAATTTCCTGGAGCTTATGCCCGTCCCGATCCTTCTGTATGTATGACGAGAGTGATCTCTCCTCAGGCACGACAACCATCAATTCCTCGTTTCCGGTCATTGGATCGATATGCTTTATATAATGGGGTCTTAATGCATCAGGTGAGACAATATGGGTCTTGGCGAGGTCGTTGGGGAGAGTCTCGTAATCGTGCTTGCCGGGGTTTCTCTTGTCGGCCTTGTTCGGTGGCTTCAGTCCGTCCTGCGGGTTGTTGTAATCCTGATTCGCTCTGTCGAAATGGATGTTGTCAACCATTGTCCACTCGATGCCGGCTTTTTTAATAGCCGGGATCATTCTCTCGGAAAATGCCATTTCAGGTGGGAAGAATCCCTTTGATATAGGCTTGCCGAATAACCTGTCAACCGCATATTGATGCATCTTGAGCTGAAGCTCAATGTCCTTGTCCTCGTTCACATTGCCGTCCGCTCCCGTATGTCCTGATGCAATCAAGCCCATCAGTGGATGATGGTATCCTATGTTTACCAGGTCCAGTTGTGGATTTTCCATGACGGTTTTTGCCACCTGTCTCAGGTTTTTATACCTCTCGTTCCATCCCTCACCGGGCCAGAGCCCGCGCTCTTTCGTCTTCTCCAGGTTCTCCATGAGAGATCCGCTGTAGCTTACCTGGAATCCGAAATGTGGATAATCGGGATTTCCCTTCATCTCCTCGACGGCATACGCATCGGCGTCCTTATAGACCTCCCTGCGGTTGTCGGCGTCACCGGTTCCTAAAACATACTGCTGTATCTCCGGTGTGTCCGCCGGGTGAACGCCGGGGCGGTATATGGGCTGATGATTATGCAAGTCCAACGATACGAATATCTTTCCGGTGTTTTTCTCCCTGAATTCCTGTATATACTTCTCTTTATCCTCACCCTTTAATGTCTCCAGGTTATGCCTTATCTTCAGCGCCTTGAAAAGCTGATTGGGTTTCGGGGATTCCACTTTTTCTTCCCCTGTTTTCATTATTACCTTCTGAATATCTTTACCCGACATTATCCGGGAATCGGAAGCACTTTGAGGTCCGGTAAATTTGTCAGATTCCCGAACTTCATTTTCTTTTGCAGTTTTTTTATTACTTGCTGTTAAATTGCTTTTGCTTGCGGATAATTGCCTGACTTCGGCATGTTTTCTATTTATTGATTTAACAGATGAATTCCGGATTCTATCAATATCCATTCAGCATCCGCCCTTTTTTGATAGTATTAATGTTTTCCCTTATTAATTATACCAGATTCATGTTAACATTATAAGCGGGAAGTATTAAAAGATAGTAAACATATGTTCAGGTTTTGCATTGATAGATATTTTTCACCGCAAAGACCACGAAGACACGGAGGACACGAAGAAATAATATAGTTTTGCTATTCTTTTATTAAGTGCAAGACTTACACAATTGCCATTCCGGGCATGGGATCCTTATTAAATGAAAGCCTTCAAATTGTCATTCTGAGCGATAAACGAAAGAGTTGCTTTAATCCGATGATTTAATCAAAGACTTGACAAGAATAAACCAGAATCTCAACCCCGATGGTCTGGAGGAAGAAGTCTTGCAAAAACTACGGTTCTTTTTTATTATTTTCTTCCTGTTGATCAACATTATCGGATGAAGTGTCAGATGATGTGTCACTTGATAGTCCTCTTGCATGTACAAGCTCCACTTTAACATTCTGAATTCCCTGATACTTACGCTTCATCATCTCATTGTAATCCTCATTTGTGAAACCTGTTTCCTTTCGTATCTTATCGGCCCTTAACAGGAGATCCGTCCCCTCATCCCTCACTTTCAGGTCAAGAAACAGGTATGTGTGAACAATATGCACAATAGGCGCAACAAGAATTGTGATGAACGCCGAGCCTATCTTGATTAGAAGAGATATCCAGGGCAATTGGATTTGAATCCCTGTGAGAACTGTTGTATATGCTATATGTGGTATTGATACGAGTAATCCGGTGAATACTAAAACAAGCAGAACCTTGCCCAAATGCCTGACAACCAATCTGAAAGACCTTTTGGGGGCTTCGACTATATCCTTTACTTCCAGCACAATCGCCTGATTGGTCAGCGACAATGTTATAGAGATAAAAATGAGAATCAAAGCCGGAATTATAAGTATCGAAAGGAGCGCGAGGACTGTTTTTAAAACAAGATATAGAAATCCAAAGGCGATAACTCTCCAGGCGAATTTTGAAAGAGGCATAGTGCTGTTTTTTACCTCGTCTTCATGCCCTGTCAGATAGAGGCCGGTTATATATATCATTAATCCTCCTCCCGCCCATACAAACGGGTTATTGGGCGCAAGGAAAGCGAGGATTGTTGAGAAGCAGTTAGTACCTCCCGGCGTACCTATATAGATGGAAAATGTGTCGGAAATGAACAGAAGCAGGTATATAGGCATATAAGAAAAAAATGAAACGGTAAAAAATTCCTTGAAATGACTAAAATAAAGCTTGAAGCTCGAGTCTATTATCTCTGTAAATGTCTCCTTTTTTAAAAGAGAAGCATGGTTTTTATTGTTGTCCATCTTTATACTATTATTCCCGAAGAATACAATAAGATTCCTTTTTTAATATTAGTAATTATTCACAGCAGAGGATAAGTGAAGTCCTACTTTTTCATTAACCAATTACCGTCAGGATCCTGTAGCCAAGTTCCTTTTGGCACATGTTTCTCCCGCAATGTGCAAAAATACTTTATCGCATCAGGAATCCTCGCCCTGACGCTCTCTTGGGTCACAGGCTTTTCCTCAACCTCAAGAAGAGCCCTCGCTATCCCTATCATTATTACTTTCCTGTCCCCGTTCTCCGCAATCATCAATTTACGATCATAGTCCGACGTTGTGGTGAATCGCGGATACAAAAAACCAAGGTTTGACTCCCCAAATGTGCTGTCTTTAATAAGCTTATCAATCTGCGATTCCCTCATCCCTCTTCTTTCAAATGCAGCCCTTACTTCCTGATATGTCATGATTTTTTGCAGAATAGGCCCATCAGTCCAGTTCTCGATAGCGAGGGATTGATGGATGCAAAAGATAGAGATAAAAATAAGAAATACAAAACTTTTTATTTTCAAATGAATATTCATATTCTATAGCTTCTCCAAGTTTTTTCTCCGGTTATCCTCTGCGAACTCCGCGATCTCTGCGGTCAAAAACCACTTATTCGACAGTCTCACTCCCAGCTTCCGGCATCTGTTTTGCCGGTTGCGGAGCATGTCAATAGTTTGAGACAATTTTTTTTAAGAGTTTAATGTATCACTCC
>JAIORV010000141.1 GCA_021107945.1 Vulcanimicrobiota bacterium
GCCTCTTTTATATTTGCAAGTGTCAACATACATAGTGTCAACACTATATCATAACACAGATGAAATGTCAAGTTATTAACAATAAAAGTAGTGGCAACATTTACGCCCCCCAAAACACCCCCAACCCCGTGGCTACAAGGCTTAAAGGGGTTTTGAAGATAGAAGATCCGGCAGAAGAAACTACTTCAGTCGATAAATCTTAAGCCCGACCTTTTTCAGGATTTCCGGGTATCTCCGAATGAAATCGCGATCGTAACCCTGCACTTCGTATGAAAGTTCCGACCATTCGACGATAGACGGGTTAAGCTTTTTGTCAAAGTCTTTCTTTTCCCCGTATTTCCAACCGTTGAGAAGTCTTTCAACTACCCACCGGGCGTGCTCTATTTCCGCAAGCGTCTCAATTTCCTCGTTGGTAAATTCTTCAAAATCAATCATCGAGTCAGTGCGATCCTTGGGTTTACATACAGCACAGCCAATTCCCTCAAGTTTTTCGATGATGCAATCAGCTTGCTGGCGGTTGGCTTCTCTGAGGTCATCCTTCAGGTTGTCCCAATCCTTCATCGACGGATCATCACTCAAACTCTTTTGACGATCCAGAAGGAAGGATTCGTGAAGTAATTGAGCAACGTGGTTGCGAATTTCCTCGGGCATCCTGTAGTCTCCATACCTGATGAAAGCTTTGATAGTCTCTTTATCGGCCGGCAAGATAATAAGATTTGGCGAGGCGGCCCAACCTTTCTCATCCTGTGCAAGTATCGCAGCTTCACGACCGCTTCCCTGAAGAATTCCCACCTTCGCTCCGAGGGCAAGGGCGATCCGGTACTCAGCGGCGGCGATAGTCCCACCGTTAACGCCTATCAGCTTCACCTTCGATGGGTTTATACCGGAAGCAATAATGTCAATCCAGTTCTGCAAAGGCTCCGCTATACTGTAACCGCTTCTTCCCCATGTTATTCGGATTTCTTTATATCGATTATCTGGCGTATCTTCCAAAGGAGCACTTTCTGGAAGATATCCGATCGTCCAAACGTTGTCGGGATATTTTCCCTGCAACTTTCCCGCAAGACCGCTTATTCCCGCGTCTGTACCTCCGGATATGACAGTACCACGAAACTCGCTGAAGGTATGCTGTAACAGATCACGATAGTTCTTCATCTGCGAGTCAATGTTTTTATCACACCACCCGGCAAGTATGAATACGGGAGATTCGATATTGATAGCTTCATGATATTTGCCATCTTTATTCTTACTTCTATTGAGAGCCAGTTTCTCTTCTGGGGATAATCCATCATCGAGTTTCGCTGATCCGTCAAATTTCGACACCCAACCTGCAAGGATCAGCTTCTCCACCCAGTCGAATCCGGTTAGATGGTCTTTTGCTTTCGAGAACACTTTCAGAGATCGGTATAAAGCTTTAATTATTCTTTCCTGCTCGCATAATTGTAATCCCATTGCAAAACATTCAATGCCTTTGTATGGCTGCTTTAAAAGCAGGTAAAATTTGCCCATATTGAAGTATGACCACACAAGGTTGATCCCCATGCCAATTTCATCATTGCATCTCTTTATTGCCGACTTTATCACAGGTCCCATCGTGGCAATCGTAGATATTTTGCCACGGTTGTATTCAATTTCCCATTCCAGGTACTTGGAAAGTAAATGTGGATTTGTGGGATCAGCTTCAAATGCCTTTTTGTAATTCTCTCGCGCTTTTTCATGATCATTTTCTATTCTCCACATCTTTGCCAAAGCAAGGTAGGCAAAAGGATCGCTTTTGGGCGGTTCGCTTGCCTGTTCGAGTTTTTCTCTTGCCTCTTTGTATTTAACACTATTGGTATCATTCTTATACAGCTTATGAATTGCAATTCCCAGGTCCCTCAACAGAGGCTTGTATTTGGAAGCGGCATGTTTCGACATGACCTTTATCGCCTTTTGCCAATCCTCAAGCGTCATTGCCAGGCTTCCAATCCTGTGAGCAAGTTTTACGTTATCACGGTCGTGCTTATGTACCATTTCAAGCAGGTTCATTTCATCCCTGATCTTGTCCTCGGTCATATATACTTCGAACCTGGATAAGTATGTTTTAAGATCATTCTGGACCCTTGAAAATGTGCCGTCAGCGTTTTCTAATATAGCCGCAAGGCTGTAAATTTCACGTTCAATATCATCCGGTATCTTGTATCCCTTTTTGTAACCCATCTGATGAAAGAAATCTGCCCATGCGTGCTCAAGAACAGTCCTTACCTGAATTTCCGCTTTCAGACCATACAACTCTTCAGGTATTTCTACGTCAATATCTTTCGCATCTTCAGGTATTTCCACGCCAATATCTTTCGGAGGAGAATTCCTGCGTATGAATTTAACAATGTAGTGGATCGACCTGTATCCGAATTCCGATGTTCGAAGCCTCTGGCAGACGTCAAAGCTGTTTTCCCGGTCAATCTCAAAATGCTCTTCAATGAATTCACATACATCTTTCAATTCATCCAGGGTATATGTTATAATCCGCGCTCCGCACAGGTCGGTAAGCTGGTTTACAGGATCATCGTGCTTGTGCTTCTTGCGTTGAATCTTTTCTGCAAAGCTTGCCATAGATTTTGCTCTTGCTTGAACCAGGGCAAGGCGGATTTTCTTTTTTGAAAATATCTTGAAGAGCCTTAAAAGAGTATCTGCGAACAGCTTATAATGCTCATACTTCTTACCATATTCCTCAATCTGCTCCGCTGTCCATTTGCGGTCTTCTTCCTTCTGCTCCTCTTCTTTCTTTCTCTTCTCATCCATTTCTTTTTGCTCCTTCGTTTTTTCCGTTCTTTCCGTATTTTTCATTGTGTCCATGCAAAACCTTCTCTCCTTTCTGAATTTGCCTGTTATTCGGCAAAGTGAAATGAATGACGGTTCCATGATAATCCTGAAATATCGCCCCAACAAGCGTGGGTAAAGTCGAAAGGGTGAATGCTCCAAAGCTCGATGAATGCTGGTTCCATATTTCTTCCAGCGGCGAAAATTTCTTAAATAGAAATGGTGGTCTGAATAGTTTCGGATTTTCTCCTCTCGTTCGTGTCATCTTGGTATCCACCCAGATTTTGCCCCCGTGGGATTCCACCGCCAGTTTGCAGTAAGCCAGGCCGATGCCGTATCCACGCTCTGCCCTTTGACTATTAGAAAGATCGTCATAGTGCTTTGCCTGTTTATAGAGGTCAAATACTTCTCCCCGCGCATCTTCGGGGATCCCCGGTCCGGTATCCTCTACAGTGATCGTCACACTGCCCCCTTCTTTTATCTTCTCAGCCCTCACAATGATTTTGGGTTCTTGAGTTCCCATTGCAGCGTATCTATAAGAATTGCCGATTAGATTCACGAGTATGCGTAGTAAATGATTTTCATTGGCTAATACCAATAATTGAGAATCAACTTGGTTTATAATGTTGATTTTGGAATTGGACGGTCTAACGATTGTTATGGCATTATCCACCAAGCCATGCAGAAGGGACAGGGCGGGTGCTTCCTTCATTTCCAGTTTTCCTTCGCCGGTCTTTCCAACATCCATCATCCCACTACAGATGCATTGGAGGTAATTTGTATAACATTTCTCTTTTGGAGGCCAGGGGCTAATTAGTTTCTGGACAAGGTTTTTAATATCGTGAATTGCCCCATTTAGGACAAGGTAAATTGCCTTCCGATGTTCCTTTTCTTCGCACATCAAAGAGTAATGCTTTCGTGCTTCAACAGTTATCATCTCAGTTTGAAAGCGTTCAACCAACCGCTTTGCTTGCATACTTGTGGCAATCTGCATTGCTTGATCAATGTAATTCATTGATTTTTCATAGTCCCCCCATCGCCCATACTGTCTGCCTATATCAAACTTGGCTGTGGCAATATGCCTTTGGTCATTCCGGTCCTCGAATATTTTCAGGGCACCTTCGAAACATTTAACGGACTCTTTCTTGTTATTGGGATTCTTTCTGGCAAGAAGCAGCCCTTCTGTTACCAGAACCATAGCTTCCCGCACTTGATCTTTCATCGCTTTGAATATTTCTCTTGCTTTATTGTATTGTAAGAAGGATTTATCATATTCATTTTGCTCCGCATAAGCCCTGGCAAGACTCAGATGTGCCCGTGCCTGGCCATCCGGAGCGCCGATGCTATTGAAGATACTCAGACTCTTGAGGAATAATCTGGTTGCTTCATCCAGGTTTTTCTCAAGGAGACAGATCTTACCGCGATATCTTGCAATTGTACCGAGCCCGCGTTGGTATGATAGATTATTGCATTGGGCTTCGGCCTCGTTAAGAAATCGACTGCAGGTCTCAAACTCCTGCAGGTGATAAAAGAGATGTATATACAGGAGCATGGTATCCACCATTCCGCATTCATCCAGGCAGTTTCTCCATAAGCTCAAGCTTGTTTCCAGATCTTGACGAGCCTGTGCAAATCTTCCCTGTTCAAATTTCACAAGTCCCAAGGCATCCCATGCGAGAGCTTGTCCGTGGATATCTCCTCCATTCTGTGTGAATTTTGACCTTGCCAAATCAGCAATTCTCTCTGCAATGTCCCATTCACATCCGGCAGACTTGATTCGCGCAAGTACCTGAAGAGATTCAGCCTCCAGGTACCGAAAATCGAAGCTACGGCCTATAACCCCAGCTTCATTTGCATAATTCTCAGCTTCAGATAGATTCCCCTGCCGCCAATAGTGGGTTGCAAGCAAACAGTGGCCCCGGCCCGTCAAGAACCGGGCTCGTTTGTCAGGAACATGGCGCCACTTTTCCATGGACTCAGCTATTCCTCTAAATTCATCAGCACTGCCGTGTCGGTACGACCGAATAGTTTTAAGAAATGCCGCAAGAGCTTCTTCAAAAGGGTCTCCTGGAACGGGCGGGATGAAATTAATCGTGTTATCAAGTTCCTGACAGGAGCATTCCAAAATTCGCAACTCATGGTGTAGATCGGGAAGATTCTGAACCTTTGTCAGGGCATTAAAATAATTTTGCAAAATCATACCTCCTTTTCATACTCAAAAAAAAACGACGATGAAAGTGATGTTCATCAAGGAAATTATCCTGTCACATAATTTTGGGATTATATCTCCACATTCCCCTTGAATTTTAATCACTCCAATTGCTTGATGTACTATGACCGAATTCAGAACTATCCATATTTTTTGATCGTGGTGCAAATGTTCAGTCCCCTCTTTGTAAAACTGCATCCTGCCACGAAAATCGAGCCTGGAAGGCTCTCCTACAGTGGGAGGTCTGAATCGTTACATCGTGGCTATATATGACATGATTATCTTTTCGTCCTGAAAAAAGTGAAGAATCTATTCTATGAATAATCAATCTTTCCTGAGATTCTTCGCTGACGCCTGGAATGACCATTTATAGCCGATTGTATTTTACCCAATTTTTTATATCTCTATCAAATTTTCTTTATACTTGGTAAATTTCCTTCTGATATCAATTCGTGAAGAAAGATTTTAGTATGAGACATTCTTTTCATCAGGAATAATCTTGAAATACCTTCCGCAAAGAATTTGAAGGAGAAACTCTATTACCATTAAATATATTAAACTGATATAGATTACTCATTTAAGGAGGATCTAATGTTAAATATTTTGATTATTGAAGACGAAGAGCAAATTCGCAAGGAGATCAGGCGAATTGTCAGTGCGCCGGGAATTCATGTTGATGAAGCGGAAGACGGTTCAAGTGCTATAATGAAGATAAATAATAATCGTTACGATCTCGTGATTCTTGACCTCGTACTGCCGAACGTTGATGGGATGGATGTGCTAAGGGAAATCCGCGACAATGAAGAAATGAGCGAATTGCCTGTCGTGATTTTATCAAGCAAAAACAAGGACGAGGATGTTTTTGAAGGTTACCGAAATAAAACAAACTATTACATCACAAAACCCTTCACAGAAGATCAACTCATAAAGGGCATTGAATTAATCTTCGGAGAGGGAGCAATCAGGAAAAGTTAGGCAAGATGTTTTTTAATAATATTCCTATAAAACAACCAGGATTCTCCCCGGCAAAGGAATTAATGAGCTGACTGGACTTGGCTCCGAATTT
The DNA here is from genome assembly GCA_021107945.1 of Vulcanimicrobiota bacterium. GTDB lineage: Bacteria > Vulcanimicrobiota > JAJTBE01 > JAJTBE01 > JAJTBE01 > JAIORV01. The sequence goes on from JAIORV010000141.1 coordinate 6,075, forward strand.
AACCTATGGTTGTCCCCTTGGACATGGCGCTTCCCTTGAAAACCTTTTCAATCTCAGCAAGTAGCATTTCTCCCGTGAAAGGCTTGTAAATAAAACCTTTTGCTCCCATTTTTGTAACTTTATTCCTTGTTTCTTCGTAGGGATCGCAGGTAATGAAAATGACTGGAATTATTGCCGTCTTGCTGGACTTCTTCAAGTTTTCATAGGCTCCAATCCCTGCTCCCGCTGGCATTATAATATCCATAATAATGAGATCGGGTTTTTCTTTGTGAGCCATTTGCACCACCTGGGTGCCGTCGAACGCCGTCACAACGTCATAATTATTTTCTTTAAGAATGTCAGCAATTGTTGTGACAACTTCATGTTCATCATCAGCGACAAGAATTTTGCTTCGCATAAATTATCCCCCCATTTTTTTGTTTTTTGAGACATTCGCCTTTGGTAAAGGAGAGATATTCGTCGATGTTCGTCTTCCCAAAATCGATTTCCTCTTTTCTACTGCATTCTTCCTCCCTCCGGGGTATGTGGAGAAAGTTCTATACTCACATGAAAATAAAACGCCATCACTCGGTTAGCCGGGGGCAGTTGCCCTAATCTTTCATTGCATCTCCTGAACCTCCGATGAACGCTGGCTTTCTGGCGATAGGAGGTGGCAATTTGTCAAACCGTCCGGAAGTCGTAAACACAGTTAGAGGATGTTTGTCCAAAGCGAGCCGTTACAATTGCGAACAAGGTAGCCACCGACTTTGGTGAGACAAATGAAAAAGTCTTCCATGGTTTTGATTCGCCATTTTCTCCACTTCTCGGAGTGGAAATAGGCGATTAGAACCTTTCGCTCAAAAAATGCATATAAAGATAAGTTACACATGAGAGGCGGGAAACGAGAAGTTGAAAGCGGGTTTGTTATCACGGCTCCGTTCTCAAAACCCCATTCCTCTCTGTGTCCTCTGTGGTGAAAAAACAAGTGCATCCTGTCTTATCCATTTATCGGGATGAGGACATCCCTCCTACAGATTTGGGCTGTTTTATCCGTTTTTCGAGCCCCTCTGTGGTCTTTGCTGTGAAAAAAAATGTCATCAAAGATTAGGCAGTTGCCTCCCGGCTACCCGTGTGATGACGTTTTATTTTCATGGGAGTATAGAAATGGCTTGAAAAATACGTGATAAATAAGATGAAAGCCCTGAATGTCAAAAGAGCGCGTAACCTTGCGGTTCTGAGGCAATAACCGATTATGGGTGTTTCAGGTTATATTTCCTTTTGCCGTTCCGGCTTCCGGGTAAACAGTCTTTTCCACCAGGGCAGGGATTTCCAGCGTTTGAGTTCCTCCCGGTATTCCCTGTTAAGCTTTGACGCCCGGCCGGGATCAGCGCCGGGATGAGGAGGAGAGGGAGAGAATTTATTTATTGGGGGTTCCCTGATGACCGGGTCGTTTTCATCATCCTGGATTTCAGTTTGGATCCCCATCGATTCAAGTCTCTTCATAAGGTTAACCAACGGCGGATCCATAAACATTTTTGCATTCTTCATCTTTTTTAACATGCCATAACAGAGTTTATAATTTTTTAACGCTTCAGCCTGTTTTCTCTGTTCCCCGAAAAAAACTGACAGTTTATTATAAGAAACCACCATATCCCTTGCGAACTCCGCGCTGTCCGGCGCCTTTTTGTGAAGCTCCTCGAAAATAGCCAGGGATTTTTCATAATATTCTCCCGCCAGGACTGCATCTCCCCGGGATTTATGGAAATCACCCAGTTTGTTGTAAGAAACCGACAGGTCCCGGGCATAATCCGCGCTGTCCGGCGCCTTTTTGTGAAGCTCCTCGAAAATAGCCAGGGATTTTTCATAATATTCTCCCGCCAGGACTGCATCTCCCCGGGATTTATGGAAATCACCCAGTTTGTTGTAAGAAACCGACAGGTCCCGGGCATAATCCGCGCTGTCCGGCGCCTTTTTGTGAAGCTCCTCGAAAATAGCCAGGGATTTTTCATAATATTCTCCCGCCAGGACTGCATCTCCCCGGGATTTATGGAAATCACCCAGTTTGTTGTAAGAAACCGACAGGTCCCGGGCATAATCCGCGCTGTCCGGCGCCTTTTTGTGAAGCTCCTGCAGCGTCTCCCTTACCGCTTCCAGCAATATAATGCAGGTTGATAGGTTAGTATCATTTTTTAGGATATCAATTAATTCGAAGTTATAATTATTGCGTAACCCTATCAGCCGGTAATCGTCCAGGTCAACCCTCAGCAGACTGCAAACCCATTCCAATCCCCTGTCCCCATCCCCGACAATATGATCCGCCAGCGCCCTTGCGGCGCCCATACGCTCATCCCCGGAATCAAGCGACCCGAAATATTCCGCCGCCCTTTTCCTGTCATCCGCCCCGATATAATGGCGCATTAATTCTGTCTGCCTCAGGGGATCGGTTTTCGGAAGGGAAGACAGGTGATTTGCGATTCTTGTGTGGAGTCTCTTTCTTTTCTCCGGGTCAGACAATTTTAGCATAATCACGGATTTTCTCAGTTGGACATGGAAAAAGTCCCACTGGGACAGGTTTCCCCTCTGTACCAGGTGGAAACGAAATCCACGCCTTAATCCCGCAAAACGGAGAGCGTCCCATTCCTCCCCGGAAACCATGGGCAGGAGAACCCGGAGATCCGATTCCCGGAGCCCGTTACGGGTAATTGCGACCAGCCCTGCAAAAGCCTCCACCCAATTCTCCCCGAATATCTTTCCATTTCTTTTCAGCATGAATCCATAAAGGGACTCCACATCGGGGGGGAGCTTTTCCGCCGTGTCCAGGAGCAATGCCCGGATCTGCTCTTCGGGCTTTCCCGGGAATGTTCCCAGCCTTCTGAAATCATCCTCGTCCAGCAGGAGGAGTTCATCCACGGCGAGTTCCAGCCAGAGGGGATTGCCCGCCGATAAAGAGCCGTCAGGGAGCTTTTTGCCGGTAAGAATATCTATAGCGCCGGGATCGAGAGTCTTGTGATATCTCTTGCAGATGCTCGCCGTAATCTCCCTGGATTCCCCAATATCAAGGGGCGGAAGCTCAATCTCCCCGAAGCCCCTCCGCTTTTTCAGATTCCGTGATTCATCCCCCGGTATTGCCGTGGCAATAAGCCTGGTGTTATCAGGCCACAACTCGGGAAGCCATGTGAGGTGGCGGGCGGTGGGCGTCCTCTCAAATTCGTTGAGGGCGTCGATGAGGAGAACAACCCGTTTCTTCTGTGATGCCCTTGAGAGGAGTTCCGCAAATTCCTTGACGAGTTCCTCTCGGGAGACAGTCTTCGATTCATCAACGGGATTTGCCATTCCCATTTCATCCGCAAGCTCACCGATCCAGCGTTTCAGCATTGAATCCACCTGGGTCGAAGCTACGCTTATCCCCGCGGCATGGGAAAGGAGCAGGAGATCCTTTTCTTCCCTCAACATCCCATGCAGGCGTGCAAACAATGCGCTCTTTCCCGCCCCGGGTTTTCCGGTTACGCAGTATCCCTTTGTACTGTCAGCAACGGGAGATTTCGCCAACGCCAGGATCTGCTCTTTCACACCTTCCCTGCCGATAAATCCCCTTCCCCTCATCTCGATAAACTCATTGAGATTCCGCGCCTCCCTTTCCTGCCAGGTTTTGGGAGCCTGCTCTATAAATTCACTTGTCAGGATATCCAGTTCCCTCCACAAGTCTTCCAATACCATCTTCCCGAATTCTTCAAGCCCGGTTACTTTTTGATTTTCAGGATCCCATTCAGCTTTGTAATGCCGGACTCTTTCCGGCATCAGTTTCTTGATTCTGTCTTTTAGCTTATCGATATTCTTCGAATTCTCATCGCTGTAAACCGCCGCGGTTTTCCGGGGTATTTTTTTATAGGGAAGGGATTCGCGGAAATAAAAATAGCTTCTCCGCTTCTGTTGGGGACTTGACAGGATGCCGTATTCAATCTCAAGGGCTGTGATGCTCCTGCCGGTAACATCCGTTTCAAAGCCCGCCTCCTGTGATGCCGCCCTCATTCTTCTCTCGGGTGGAACCCAGCCGTAACGGTCTCCCAGCAGGACAATCATAAAGGGGCGGCAGCGTTGGATTTCCGCAAGGCAGACCTTCAGGACAAGAAGTTCCCTTGCTTCCTCTTCCTCCTCCGACAGGATCTCGACACCCCATCGCAGGTCAACGGTTTCCAGGTAATGATACCTTTCCCGCAATTATTCTTCAAGTTTTGGGAAGACATGGTTTCTCAGGTAATCCCTTTCGGAATGCATATCCCTGAAAGTGCTTGATATGAAAATGGGTCTGGAACGCCAGAAAGCAGAAGATGTCATTGATTTATCCCCAATCTTATTTAAGTTATTTATTGTTCATTATCCCCTATTGTTTAGCACTTTATAACCTTGCTTTCTTTGTCAATATCAACTATCAGCAGGGAAACGTGGGGAACTTTATCCTCTCCCAACTCGATGTCATCAGATGCCAGGTGTGATAATTCCCGGTTCAATCGCACAGCTTCGTCAATGACCGAATCAACAGGTATAACTGCAATGTCAACCATCATTTTTTTGCTTTACTCCCAGGATAATAAAAAGTCATCATCCGGGTAGCCGGGAGGCAACTGCCCCCGGTGGTTTGGGAGCATTTAGATGATGACAAAATAAAATCACGAGAGTATTCCAGCAAAATTTTCTTTCAGGCAGTTTGGGGAACACAACCTTTACAAGATAATCCCTCTCCACATGCATATAGCTGAAAGCCGAAGGTGTTAGGACTCGAACAGTTTTCATGTTTTCACCATAGATGCCCCTAACATTAGCAAAAATTATAACACATAGTTTTATATGGATATTGCAGCACAAATTTATTGCAGGTATTTTGTTAATAGGTCGTCATGAAGCAAGGTGCTATAACGTGCCGGCACGTATTTTAACATTTCTCCCATGTTCTCCAGAATTTTGTCTGGAGAAACAGAAGTTATATGATAGAGATCTATACCCTTTTGCGCCTCAGTTTTCGGGGTTTCATGCCTAAGAGGTTGGGATTGGAAATACTGTTCGAGCATCTCCTTCAATGACCGATAAGAGTCATCTATGGATTTACGAGCTTTTTGAGCCTTCCTGACCATCGGAAAAGCTTCAGCCAATTCTCCGATGATCTCCTCTAATGATCTATCTTCGGCGAGAATGTGATGGCGACGATGAAGACGATAGGGAATCTTACAATCCCCACATACCAGGGTGACAATGGGCTTGTTAAGATAACGCCAATAACTCCATTCGTCTTGCACTTCTTCGGACTTGACAGAATTCTCAGTCAGAATAACCAGCATTGCTTTACATTCCTTCAGTTGCTTCTCGATTTCCCTATCCCAGTTCTTTCCTCTGGGTATCATCTTATCCCACCAACAGTTTATGCCTATTTTCAATAATTGATCCACAACGTTAGCAACGTATTTATCATCTTTTCTCGAGTAACTTATAAAAACATTACGCGGAAGCGTCTTGTCGAGCGCCTGTTGCAGCTTATTAATGGATTCCGAGGAAGTGGCAAAGCGCTCTTCCGGGTTAATTGCCATCATCTGCTGAATCACATCATAAACGTATGGTGAAATGTCGATCAATTCCGATATGGGGATGATCTTTTCGTTATTCATAAGACGAAAAGCAGTGCATTGACGAATCTCCTTTTTTAAACTTCTATATCTATCCTCGGGGACTTTCGCCAAAGGAAGACGGCCGGTAAGCATAAAGTAAATGGTAACACCGAGGGAGAATTGATCACATCTTTGCCCTATCCCAAGGAAGGGCGAACTATATAATTGTTCCGGGGCCAAGAAGAGATAAGTGCCAACACCCTTTTTATATTCCGGGCTTTCAAATTCGCAGGCCAACCCAAAGTCAGCCAAGTAAATGTGTAAAGATGTATTGATGAGGATATTATCCGGTTTTATATCCCTGTGGGCATATCCTTTGTTACGGCAATGGTCTATAGCTGAAGCTACCTGTGCTGCTATGGAGACCACCATTTCGGGAGGCAAATTTCCCAACTGCCTTACCATTTGTCCAACATCTCCACCATAAACGATTTGTGATGTTATGAAAGGAGATTGATCGCAGAGGCCAAAGTCATAAAGCGGCAGGATATTGGGGTGTTCGAGTTTGGCCAGGTATTGAGCTTCACGGGCAAATACTGCTTTGTATTGAGGGCTTTTCTTTATCCATTCTTCCTGTGCTAATTTGATCACAACCGTGCGATCAAGAAGCCTGTCGAAGGCTCGATAGACCAGGCAAGTCCTGCCCTTTACAATCAAATCCTGCAGATCATAACGATGGGAAAGTGTCTTATTCATAATGCCTTACCTCCTACCTTACCTGAGATATTGGCGAGCACGCTTTCAAGGACTTGAGGCAGAATGAGATCAAAGATGACTGGACTAACTCATTGCTTCATAGGCGTTCCCTGAAGATTAAAAGACATGTCCTTGATTGTGTATAACGATATCACTTCACTGCAGACAATAGCTTTCGTTGCAGAAAAATTCATTCCTTTAAGGGCGTCAGTTTTTTTGAAGAGATGCGTCAGAGGTAACGACATTTTGTAATTTGATTCAATTTCCACGTGGGTAAACTAAGTCTATTGCTAAAGTTCCGGATTATATAAAATACAAATCAAGGGGAACGTCAAAATCAACCCTATTTCCGTTATTTCATTCGGCACACTGCGAAGGCACCCTGTTTACAGCTTCAGGTTTATCGCGGGTACAGGATGACCCCATTGTTATCCTCGATAACCACCCCGGAAAGGTTAATCCGGGATCCCTCTGCAGCTTCCCGGTTCTTGAGGATGATCCTAGCGGCAAGGTTGCACTGGGGTCTCTTCCTGTCATTGTATGAGCTTTTCCATACCCGCACAACGCGGCCTTTCTTATCGCCGTCAATTCGCTTATTATTTGTGATGTTCTTCAAATCCTTGTGTGTTGTCGGTCGGCGTCCCCAGTATATCCTGTCATCCCTTGTGTCTATGCGAAAGATCTCCTGTTGCACCGGCGCCAGGAAACTGAGGAGTCGGGGAGTCCTCGCGTATTCCCATTTCAACACTTCATACTGCCGGAGGGCGAGGGGCATGTCCTTTATCTCCACGTCGCCAAATATTATGGTCACAACGTTGCCATCCTTGCGCCCGGAACGAACCTCGTTGACAAAAGCTCCCCACTCAGCTTTCACCCACCTGGATTTCAGATGCTCGGCTGAGGAAGCTACAACAATAAGATGTTCCGATGCGTCAAGAGCTTCATCAATGTTCTCGCGAAAAGCTGCCGTGCCTTTTTGGGGCAGCGAAAACTCGCTGAAAAAGACGCGGAACCTGTTTTTCCATAAATATTCGTGGAGTTGCCGGGCAAGTGGGAAATCCTCGCTCTTGCAGGAGATAAACACGTCGTACATATCAACCCCCACCGAATTTTGATTTTTCTAATTTTGAAATTTCTGATTTCAGGTCCTTTATGACCTTCTCGATTTTATCCATAGCTATCTTGCGGGATGATCTTGTTTTCAGGCCGAGTTTGCCGTGGAGTGTTTCAAAAGTCTCGTCAAATTTCTGAACACACTGCAATACTGTTGGGGAGTGCCAATTGAATATGGTCTGCCGCCAACCCTCTCCCGAACGCAGAAGCCGGGATTCTGCGACGAACCAGTCGCCGACAAGGTAAATGTTAGCTTTCCTGCCTCTTTCCGAGCACACCACCCGCACTTTATCATCCTCCATCGATTCGAGGAATTCGTATAGCGTGATCAACCGGGATTTTTTCGATGACAGTAGTCTGGTCTGCATTGTAAATGTCGGATCAATCAACAGGTCACATCCCTCCTTTCTGGCGTGTCGCTCCATCGCCTGGCGCTCCTCGCGGAGTAAATAATGATAATATTCACTCCGGGGATGTTTGCCATCGCGCTCCTTCCAGATGGGATCCTCCAGGTCCCTGTCGGGGATCGAGAAAGATGAAAACGTGCTGTGCTGACGTATGTGGCCGTGATAGCCAAGCTTGATAATTCGATTTGCGTTGTTCGCCAAAAGTTCGATCCGTTTTTCCTGCCAGTCCGCCACCTCGACCAGGGGAAGCCGCCTTGCCGGGGGTGGATGAACCACGTGCTCCAGGTTCACTTTATCCAGTTGCACTGACAAGCTTGACAGTTCCTCATCTTCCGCGTCGACACTGATTGCCTGGAGTTCAGCAATCATTTCCGTCGGTTCTTTTTCTATCGCGACCGGGAGAACCGGGATATTCAAGGCCATGGCGTAGCCTGTCTCCTGGTGCACCCAGGGCCGATCTCTTGAATTGTCGGTAATCAGCGGCATGAAGATGTGGGCGTGGGTAATCAGTCCCTTTATGGCGTCAGTGAATGCAGCTCCGGGCCTGATGTTTTTATCCCATATAGGCTCCAGTCCTTTTTCCTTAAGGATGTTGGCAACTTTCTCAGCTTTGTCCCTGTCTTCGTGAGAGTAACTTACAAATACGCGGAATTTGTGCACTTTGTTTTCCTTCTTGCCTTCTCCAACATCCTCTTTTTCACCTTGCAAGGCATCTTCTTTTTGGGTTTGCATAAAACATCCCACCCCGCTTATTTTTCAAGATACCCTTCGTTTAACTGCTGATGACATCCTTCTTCCTTTTTTAAGAGTTATGTTCTTCCTTCGCCTAAAAAATCTGGATATGAATATCGTATCTTGAGACAGGCAATTTTAGAGGAGTCAAAGAACAATTGTTGAAAACTTGGAAGTCAAATAGGCTTGAAAATCATCTGGATAACCTATAAGTTGAATTCCTAAAAAAATAGAAAACAAAAAGATAGTATATAGGAAGTTGCGATGAATAACTTATTCTTTCAGGGAATGCCTCGTCCGACAATAGGGGGTATCATCTTTAATCTTTGTATGCTTGCTGCACCATTTATTGGCCGCTTATTTTATGGAGACATAGGCTTTGTTATAGGGCTGGCAGTTGGTTCTATTGGATTAATTTGGTTCTTCTTTTTTCGGGGAAGACGAGGATTGGCCTGCGAGATTTGTAGTCGTCCAGTCACAAACCTTGGGCGTGGAACGCCATTGGGTAATGCCCTGAACATGGGGACTTTCTTTGATACCAACAGCTTAAGGCAAGGTAGTGAAGGACCGGGAGATGAATGCCAAAGATGTGGACGAATCTACTGCACCACTTGTGCACAAGTGGGTATGACTTGCAGATGTGGGTCAAAAGATTTTCGAACAGTCAGGCTAAAATATCAATAAGTTGGATGATAATCCCAATGGAGAATCGGACATTTGATGAATTCTTTAAGTATTTCCTTATATAGCAACGATGAGATTTTTTTTGCTTTCTGCTAACATCCTGTGAAGTTAAGTAAGAACATGATTATGACCATTAATGCAATTACAACTGGTGTGCAACCATGCCCTTCTCCGCGCAACCCGGCAAAGTCAAAACGCTTATTAGCATACTTAGACAAAATATCAGGAACATCAACAAATCTTGAGAGTATATTTCGAACTGACCTTTGACGTCCATCTTCGTCAACAGGTTCCTGATCCGAGATCAATTCAGGAAACAATGAATTCATAAATCGGAGTTCTTTTCGTAAGATTGCATCCAATTGCGACATCTCGTCTGTAGCAGCCGCAGAAGGTTCAAGAACTGCCTCTCTATAGGCCTTCCTTATAAGAGTAGCTTCCATTGCACTAAGAATTGTAAGGGCAAGGAAGCGGGCGGCATCCCGCTGCATCACACCATTAGAATGAGCCAATATATACAATACTGCATGAAGACAATGATCATGGATTTCCTGACTGAGTTCAGAAGTCTTAAGAACAATGCAAAACGCTGTATCCGGTGTAAAATCATTAAGAAATTCCGCCATCAGCGGAATATAATCCACAGTCCTGTGGCTGAATAGACTTGCGGAGCGAGTAAAGAATCCTTTTGTAAGAATCTCCAGGTTGTTGGATCCCTTACTTTGTTGCCCCAGTTCAAGGTCGGCAGTTATTCGAGTGGCTTTTATTATATGATAGATAATTGGCTCCATGCTTTTCAAAGTCAGTATTGATCTTGGACGTGAGTATTCTTCAATGATCTTGTGAGACAAAGACACATCGCTGATTGAATTACCAGCCTCTGCTTGTTCAAGGGATTCTTCGGCACATGTTAATGCTTCGCTATCTCTTTTAAGACACCGGAGCGCATTTGCCTTGTTATGGTAAGGTTTAGGATAACTAAAGGGACGCAACTTGATAGAACGGTCTGCACACAAGATGGCTTCTTCATATTGTCCCATAAGGCAACACCATGCCGACTTCAGGTTCCAGAGTTCAGCATCATACTCATCCAAAGAAAGAGCTTTATCAATTTCGATAAGGGCTTCTTGTAGCGACAGACGTTCTTCCGGCAGAAATGATTCAAGTAAAGTTTCACGATAACGATGAGCTTCCGCGTCAAGATAACGTAAAAGTTGCGCACGGGTTCTTCTGTTAGCTACTTCCTGGGTTGGAGGCATTTCATCAGCGAGCAGCACCAGTTCTGCAAAGGCAGCGCTCTCACCGAAATTTTTTGCTTCAAAATGTAGCTGGCTTACCTGAAGAAGAATTTGCCAGTATGAAATACCTTCATTGAGGCTATTTTGCACATTGTTAACAAGCTGAGAGAATTGGGGGTCGTCGGGGGAAACCTTCATGGAGATATCAGCCCAGATTCTGAATTTCTCCTCGGTGGGAGCATAAATGCAGGCATTGCAGGCAGCAAATGCATGTTTATTATCCAATTTATATGCTTTCTCGAAAAGTGCCCATGCTTTGGCACCCTGACCGAGATAGTCTTTCCTGATCAATCCCTCGGCATAAGTTACCTGGGCATCTTTTGGGAATTCCTCGGCAATGTCTCTAATACGCTCCAGGGCAAGACTCACACGACCGTGTTGTGCATCAAAGAAACACCGGTTGTTAATACTATTAATCTTGTCTTCTTGCGACCGATGATAGATTCTCATAAGTGTTTCCTTCTTTCGGTAATTTCATTCATCTGTGTTGGGGACCCGCGAAGCTTAACTGACATCAAATCCCCCGAGAGAAAGCCAACCACAATCCAATCGTCCCTTGCAGATATGCACGTCACCTTCTCAGGTAGACCAATCGAAGCTATCATCGGTAGTCCTTCTGTCACGCTCCACACTTCGAGCCACGGAGTTTCACGCAGAACAACTGCAATCCGGTTATCTTCGCACATAAAGACAACATGATCAACTGGTATGTCCTTTCGACACACTATCTCCCATTCGTTATGTGACCAGCGCAATATTTGAACAGATTCACCAACTACACAGATAGTTGAACCATCTCGGCTCACAGACAAATCCTGGAAAATGTCCCTGGATGTGAGAACTACTTCTTCTTTATCCACATCCCGGACAAGCGATACAATGGTGCATATTTCAAATTTTTCCTCACGACGAAGGCTCCAAAAAAGACCATTATTCCCAGCTGGTATGATCTTTTGCTGCTCTTGAAACCCAGTACTATGCCAAAGCACGTTCACTTTATCGCTAACCAGGTCTATACGTAGAACCCTTCCCGACCTGCCTGCGGCGATCACCGTCCCGCTTCCGGAAGAAAATAGTGACACAACCGGCTCTGCAAAGGCCATAAAAACATCCCCGGGATTTACTGCAATGTTCGGTGGTTGTCTCCAAATAAGTCCCTTGTTCGTTCCCACAATTATATCGTCTGATCCCTCACATGAAGCAATTGCCGTGGGGCCCTTATGGTAATAAGATTTTAAGAGTCTTAGGCCATCTGCAACAAACCAGCGAATGGTGTGTTCGAGTTCGCTGGCCGATACGATTTTATAAGAATCTGTGACCAAACATGCATTAATAGTCGCAGTATGCCCCTCAATAGGATGGTTAAAACTTTGCCTTGTGATGATTTTTGCTGTGCTGTCCGTTGAAAAGAACAAATGACCGGATTCAGGGATAACTGTGAAATTGATGAGATTATTGACTGCAATAAGAGCACGCCAGTCTTCCAATCTATGAAGGATATCCCGTCTCCAATTCCAACTTCCAATATGTCCGGAACGGGTTGCAAAGAACGCCCATCCAACAGAATCACCCATCCCCAACGCACATTTATCCGGAGCTCCCCTCATGTTTGCATCCTTGCGCGCCTCATAGGTAAGTTCAGCTAACATTTGACTGGTTTCAGTATCCAATAACTTCAACTTACGATCCATCGACGTCAATAGAATTTGGTTATTCCTGGAATCAAGATCCGCATCCAACACCGGTGGCCCATTATAAGCTAGAGTCTTTGTTTCCCAGGTTCGTCCTGTCCATTTGGAAATACCTATCTTCTGATTCCTGAAGCCCGCAATAAACAATATGCTCTGAACATCAGAACCTAATTTTAAGAGAACAAGAGGCCGGGGCATATCGGCAACCAAGACGGCAGACTCATTTCGGTCTGGATTCCAGGCAACAAGGGTGTTATCAGCTATAGCTGCCAGAATTCCAAAAATTGGATGATAAAGTAAAAGTTTTTCTCCCCTTCGACCGGAAAGGGAAGTATCACCATATTCATGGCGAATAATTCCATCCACATCCATAAAGGCAAGAGGGCCGGAAGCATGAGATAACGCTATTGCATTAATCCGAGGAGCGATTTGCCTACTGTTGAGAACCTCACCCGTGAAAATATCCCGAATCTCCACGCATCCATCCAATGAAGCGATAGCTATTGCCGCAAGTTCAGAGGATATTGATTGAATTGAAGACTTAATTCCAAATGAAATATTTAGTTCCATCCCGGTCAACGCTCCAGGAAGGGGGGCTTCAGCACTGATCCAGAAGCCTTGCTCTTCTATATACGACTTGGCCAATTCTAAACTAACAATTAAACAAGGTTCAAGCGTTTCGAACCATGACAACCGATTGTAAACCAATTGTACGGCCAGTTCCGGACGAACAGACAGACCGGGCATAGCAAGTGAAAGTGCATTACGCATCTGAACTATGGGAGGTGAATCGTGTACATCAATTGCCCGGTCGCAGTCTCGCAAAAGGTCAAATAACATCCCTCCGACGCATTTCGCCTCGGCGAACCGTAGATTGGTAAGAGTCTTTTCCAATTCATTCCATTGTTGAGCAAGAGTCTGGTGATATGGCATCTCTGAGATAGCATGCCGATTTTTATATCCTTTAAATGAGAAGTATTCGGATAGAGAGTTGTGGGCGTCAATCCGTTTATATTCTTCGTGGAGATATTCCTCCTCTACCGCCACCCGAAGTTGGGTATGGAAAAAGTCCACCAGTTCTCCCCGCCGCAGGATGTATGGGCGGAGTTGCCTGAGAATGACGAATAGATCTGGACAGGGTTGCAAAAGCTTGAGGACAGTTCGCAGTTCACTCCCTTCTTCAACGCTGCCAATAAGCTCCTTCAGATCCCTATCGCTGAAACCCGGAGGGAATTCTGCTATTTTTTTCATTGATTCGCGAATAACTTCAACTTCGAAATCTCCAGCTTGTTCCAACACACTGTCGAATAAAAGAAGTTCCCGCAGTTCCCTCTCGCTCAAGCCATGACGTGAAACAGCAATCAATGATAGCGCTTGGCGGACAGTATCAGCATCAAACTCCTCCTCCAATCGCTCGATTACCTGTATGAATATCTCGGTCAACGGGTCTTCAAAGTCTTCCTTCCTGGGGAATGCCTTGATACGGGCGTTCAGGAGATCGAACGAGCCAAAACCTCGCAACTCCTCCAGTGCGACAAGAAGGTAAAGGGGATTCTCAGTGGCAGAATTTGATAGCAGAAGGCCCACTTGCTTTCCATCCAGAGTCCTTGCGGAGAGTGACGGCACCTTTGTGACAATCCTGAACCGCTCCTTGGGGGTAAGGGATTCCACCTTTCTTTCCCGGCATTTGCGGTTTCGAAGGATTTCGAGAATTGCATCGCCGTCTTTTTCGCCCTCAATACAGCTTACGACTATCTTCACGTTGGGTGGAAGCTTACGGGGAAGCCAGCGCACGTCGTGGGCGTGGTATTCCTTGTCCATCTGGTTCAGGGCGTCGATGATGAATACTACCCGCTCGCCCTCCGGCACAGAAGCAAGGAATTCACGAAATGCTTCGGGCAGTTTTTCAGGCTCTTCAGGAACTTCCCTCGGTGCCACTTCAGGCTCCTGACCTTCCCGTTCGGTGGTCTGGCTGAGATTAAACCGCTCCCGGAGCGCCAGGCAGAATCTCCGCAGGGTCGAACGCAGGTTTGAAGACTGCGGGCTCGCCCCGACAAAATGCCCCATAACGAATGAAATGTAGCCTCTATCAATCAGGTGGCTGTTAAGTTTACCCATGATAGCTGACTTCCCCGAACCGGATGGCCCCGGTACCACCATGGGAACCCTGGCCTCACCGTTAATGTATCCCATCAGTTCATTATGTATCTTCTCCCGTCCCACATAAACCTGCAGCCGGGATTCAACGAACCTGTCGTGGTAATCCTGTTCCGCCGCAAGTTCCTCCCGCGGCCCAGCAGGAATCTTTTCTTCCTCATCAACAGCGGGAACCTCAATCAGTTCAGGATATTCGCGGCAAATCCCCGCCCACAGGTCATCACGCACCCGGTTTCCAAATTCTTCCAATCCTGCAAGGTCAACGACGCCGTATTTATCGACAATACGCCGGAGACGCGCATCAAGAGACGCGAACTCCCCCGGGTCAACAATGCCGTCCGCGGCGACCTCTTCAAGGGCGAGGCGGTCTGCTTCATCTAACTCTCTTTTCGCCAACCGCCACATCACACGAAGCCCGGCGTATCGGCAGGGGTAGTTTTCCATGGGGGGCGTAACAAGATCCGAGTTTCGTATCTGTTCTTTCAATTTCCTGAGTTTTTCAACTGATTCGGAATTTTCCGCCTCTACGTCTTTACGTACCGTCTCAGGTATATCTCTTATGAAAGACGGATCCCGGAAGTAGAAGAAGCTATGCATTTTCATTTTGGGATTTTTCAGGACGCCGTATATAATCTCAAGAGCGGTGATGGACTTGTCGGTGTAATGCTGGTCCCATCCGTACTTGTATAAGACGTCCCGGGGGAAAGTCTCGGGCACCCACCCATATCTTTCGCCCAGTATGCCGATAAAGAATGGGCGGCATTCGTCAATAACGTCCAGGCACAACCCCAATGCCTGGTCGTTATCCGCCTGCTCCTTCGTAACACCCCATCGCAAATCAATATCTACAAGGTGAATGCGGTGTTTCTCCAACCTCTCCCGGAGTTCGGGAAACACGACCTTGACAAGATGATCCCTCTCAGCGTGCATATCGCGGAATGTTGAGGATATGAAAACTTTTATGGTTCTCCATTTTCGTGCCATTTATACATCCTCCCCGCAAACCATCAATCGTATTATTTATGGTCCCGTATTCGATTGACTGTCCTCGTAATAGGTGGAAGTATCTCTCAATTCAGAGGTATGTTCTGATCTCTTGTGTCAACCAACGATTCTAAATCCAGCCCGGGCAAGGATTGCCGGGATTCTCTTGACCTCTTCCCGGTTGTAATCCTTAATTTTCTCGTCCTTCAATTCATTCCATGGTATCAGATATGGATGTATCTTCTTCCCGTCATCTCTTTCTTTACCTGGCTTCCAATCCTTTCTTAATTTATCCAGGCGCTGGGACTTGACATCCTCAACAGATAAGGGTATATTCTGTGTTGCAAGTCCCGTTTGCTCAGGTTCGGTCCGGGATAAATTGCCGTGAGACCCATTTCTCTCATATGCCTTTGCACAGCCTTGCGACTTATCGGAAACCCTTCGTTTTTCAGCGTTACGGCGATTCTTCTTGAACTGTAGAAAGGTTATATAGTGTAAATCTCGTCAATCCTGTGTTTTGTGGCGATCTCCTCCGGCGATGGAGGAACCGCCTTGTAATAGATTCCGCTTCTGTTAAGTCCCAGAAGGGATGCCTGGGTGGAGATGGAAAACTCTTCCCGGTTCAAGTCCAGCAAATCAAGACGCTCGGCTCTACTCAAATTTTCCACCACATTTTTTTTGAGCCAGGACAATTGAGAAGTCAATTTTCCTATCTCGGCATACAGATTGTTCAACTCCTTCTCGTGCTTCGTCTTGATTTGATTTATAGGCTTCTGCTCGTTCTGAAACACCACCGGCGCATTCTGTAAAAACTGCACCTTCCACTTGGACAACTGACTGGGATGGACCCCATACTCCGAAGCTATCTGTGAGAGTGGCTCTTCTTCCCTCAAAATCCGCAAGACCATCTCAGCCTTTGCCTCAGGGGTGAAAGTTCTGCGTTTTTTCATTTTTTTAGGACCTCTCTTCCAATTTAATTGGTCCTAACCAACTAAAAACCTACTAATTTTTTGTCCGGTTTAGTGGTCCATTATATTACCCTACCAAAGACTATAATTCACAGAATTATAATCCGAAGGTGAGCAGAGCTCCGTCCTGGAGAACAGAGCTCTGCTTGTAATTCAGCGTATTTTTATGCGTGGGTTTCCATTTTGCCAGCGCTATCTTTTTTTACTTCCCGGATATCATTTACGTAACTCCAGATTGAAATCCATATCGCGTCGACGAGATCCTTACGGTTCATGGTATCCTGAGCTTTTCCCATATACGGCCTCAGTTTAATCTTCTGGTAACGTTCGGTGAATTTGCCGATCCAGGACGTAATCTCGGAAATTGAGTCCTCCATTTTCGACACTTTCGATATCCATTGGTCTTTTATGACCTCTCTGACGTCCTCGGCGTTCTTATCTCTTTTAAGGAAATTATACATCAAGGACTGATAATCGCCAACCTGCTCAAGGTTGACCGGGATATCCTGACCATTCCTTGTCACAGTGATGACGTAGTCGTGGGGGCGGTTGGGTTCCGTAGGGTACGACTTTTCCCACTGTCCAAAAATCCCTGACAGGTAAGTCAGCCAGAAAAGGCGAAATTCTTCCATCCTGCCAAGATGCACCACCACTGAAGGATGAAGTATCTTCTTTTCATTTGTAAACCCGAACAATTTCTTTTCTATCTGGTAAACATTACGCTCCTCGGGGCAGATATGGATGGGGGTATTATCAGGATTCTGGTTGTATTTCCAGTAATCCTCAAGACACCTGGAATAATATGGCCAATTTTCCAGGCTGTGCGCCCCGGCTGCCGGTGTACTGTTGCATTCAAACGCCAGTAACATTTTCTCGAATATCGGGGATTCTTTTGTCCTTATGTTCAGGGCGCTGAAAGCGGCGTGAACTTGCTTGCCCTCGTCTGTATGACCGGTTGTTCCCCCTGTGAAGAAGAACCTGAGGAGGGGGAGGGGTCTTGACGTGGGAAGCAGGCATTTTGACCTGAGCTTGGAATGCTTGAACTTCTTAATTGCGTAACCGTTGAGTGAATCGTCCTCACCCGGTATAGCTGCCTGTTTGCTTTTCCATTGGACATAGTCATAGGCAAAGGCGTCCCAGATGTCCATTGGCTCAAACGTCCCCTTGATGGTGTTATTGCAAAAATCGAAAATATCCTTCCAGTGGTGGAAACCCACCTTGGACTTGTAGCCCTCCCCTGTTATTACATTCTTGAACGGCGTTAGAACAACATCTCTGTTCTTGATGTCGCATTTTGGCGTACTCAGGTAGAAATTCACCTGCCCGGTGTTCTGGTCTTTCAGGATACTCCAGTGAGACTCCGAGAGGAACTTGTTGAGATGATTCCTTGCTTTAGATTTGTAAAGATTCATCAGCGGAGCTTCATAGGGACGGGGCAGGTATCTGATAAAGGGTAGGTTGTCCTTCATCTTTTCAAGTTTCTTGCGGAATACCTTCTCCCATCCCCTGCAATCCTGATCCAGGAGCTTGAGGTATTCAAACCATCCTTCCGCCGGGGCGCCAAACAGGTTCCAATACTTGAAGGCAACCTTTTGAAGCTTTGCCAGGAGTTCGTCAAAACGCTTCATGAAAATTTCCCAAGCTTCTATATAGATAACCTGTTCAAAATCTGCTATGTATTCATCCTGATCGTCAAAATCTTTGCCGTTTTCCTTGAGATTATCAAGCCTGTTTCGTGTCTTTGAAAGCTTGGTCTTGGCGTCCTGTTTCGCCTTCTGAGTCTTTGGCAACAGGATGCCGCCATAATTGTGATCGAAGTATGCTTTGCAGGAAGAAATTGTAGTTTCCAGGCACTGCAACAAGTCAACCGCTTCCTTTAGTGCGCCGGGATAATTCTGCAGGTCCTTGGGCTTTGGTGGAGATTGCTGTTTGTCAATAAATATATCATTGAGATCTTCCCATATTCTCTGCTGAAAATTGTCCAGGATCTCATTGGATATGCTGTTTAAAGTATCATTGAGAGTTCCTTCCCTTCTCTGGGCGAAAAGATCATTCCACATATTGTCACAGGTGTCTATAATTTCCCTGTTGGTGGTCCCACCCAGTCCCCAGAAACCACCACGGTTTTCTATCTGTTCTGAAATTTTAAGCCCACTCTCATAAAATTCAGAAAGACTCGTGCTGAAATTTATGATCAATTCAGAAAATGTAGTTCGATCACCTGCTATAGGAGGAGCAAGTGGAAGCGGATGCACATCATCGAATTCGGATATCATCCGGGTAAACTTTGAACTCCCAAAAATGTCCTTTACCCTATTTTCCACGTTGCCGCCAGTCGCCGATATTACCCTTCCATAGAAATCCCTTACAAAGAGGTATGACATGAGATTCATTGTCATCTCGGGTGAATAGACATACATGTGTGCTCCGAATGAACGGAAAATGTTTGGAAAGGTCCCGCGCGAATTTTCCCAAACTACAGTTGTGGGCCCTATCTCGTTAGATCCGATAACCAAAATGCCGTTTGCAACGGCATTAGCTATCGCGTTGACAGGCTCTGTCGCTTCGGGTTTGGTAAATGGAATGTCGGGATTCCCGTCCACGATAAGTGAAACGTCATAAAGCTGATCCATATTCTTTAATATGACATTTTTGGATACCTGCCGGTCGTAATTTTTCTGTGACAGCAGCCTTTGAATTTCCCTGATTCCTGCAAAACAACGGGCATTTCTGGCACAAACTCCAGCGTCGGAAACAAAAACTTTTTCGAAACCCCTGGCAAGAACGGTCACACCATAAAGTTTTACGCTCTTTCCTCCTACAAGCGCCATATCGTTTAAGATATCGCGGATAAGAACAGCGATCTCATTAAGCATACCGGAGCCGGTGCCGCCGATCAGGGAACCTACAAGGATAACTCTTTCCAGGTTGGCGATACCGCCAATTAGACTGATCAGTCTGGTTTTCATACCTTCAGCTTCAACATAGAAACAAGCTTTTGCCGGAGCGCGGCTCATACCAAAACCGGCGGTCCTGGGCTCAAACGAGTTGCCCGTGATTTTTTCAGCATCGGGCTTTGAAAGCCAATCGCATATGAATTTCCTTTCCTTTCCTTTCTTGATTTCCGCAATATCCAGGGCGCTGTCATAGCTAAGCTGATAGGCTCTCCGTTCATTCAGGGATAAATCGAAATCTATTTCACCCTTGAGACCGAGGGGATCCAAAACCTTATATGCCGGATCAACAGCGGGACCGTCAATCACAAAAAGAGAAAACTTATTCTTAAGTCTTGCGAAGTCTCTCTGAAGGTAGTACTCAAGCCAGGTTACAACCCCTTTTCCGGTTCCTCCAACGCCAATGACAAGATTTGACATTTTACATCCTCCTTAATAGATTTTTATTGAAATTTTTGAATTAGCTATTCTTCTTGCGGGCTCGTGGTCTCTCTGGGTCGATTTTTTTATAATCTGACATTGAGGAAACCAGACAAAGCCAAACCAGTTGATTATGCCTGCAGAGAATACTTCCGGGGGCGGTCCGTGTTGTCGGCTTTTCGATTTCTTTGCCTTGGGATCACGGCATACAATGACCATCCTCCCTGATTGTATTTTAATAATTTTCATGGGGGCGGACGACAGGCGATATGCTTTCGAGTTTCCGTTTACGGTTATCTCAGCCTGTCGGTTGCCAAGGCCGGGTTTGGAAATATATGCCAGGGCAAAGAAAGTCAGCAGGAACCATACATTCCCAATTAGGAAAAATCCCACGGGAAACTTCATTAGCCAGTAAGACTTCTTGTCTTTCGCTATTTGCTGTTCGATTCCGCCAGATATTGCCGGGTCAGTGACAGATTGAAAAACTAAAAAGCTGGAATCCTCCTGCATACTTGCATTCTTGTCGGCAGGGGTCCCGTTTATGCTCGCTTTTATCAAGTAACTACCCTGCTTTGAGTGATCGAGGGGTAGGCCTTCGACAAAGAAAGTATCAGTAGCTCCAGATTTTAGCGGTATGTGTTTTGAAACAAAATTATCGGATTCGGCGGTTTCCTTGTAAGTGACCATAACGAGGGAGTCGGGATGATCTTCTTTGGAGAAGAAAGACTTTACATCAAGAGGTTTGCCTGCCATCATTGCTTTTACTTCAATGGGGATCGTTTTCCCCAAATACGCAGGCTTACACCGCGAGGGCGATTCTATTACCAGGTAAGGCAGAGGAACGACCGATATCTTGATAATCTGTTTGTATTCAAATTTCTTAACGCCGCCCTTGAAGGACATCACAATAGTACAAATACCTTTCTGTGAAGTGTCCACAGGTTTATCGGCAACCAGGAGTCCGCTCTTGTCTTTGTTGAATTTAAGGTGAATGACGTCTTTTTTTCCGGGGGCGAAGACAGTCCCCGTAATTATTATGGGATTCTCGGGATCTTCCCTGATAGGTTCGCCATCTTTCCTCTGGTAAGTGAGCTTGATCAGCATCGGTTTCCCCTGGGGATAATATGACCTGGATGGATCGGGGGATATGACAGCGAAACGTATGGGCATCTCATTTCGATATATATCGACCTTTCCTCTCCCTTTTGTGAGCCTATACTTCCATGTACCGGGGGCGGGATTTGTAACCACGATAATGGAGCCGCTTGTGAAAGTGGTTTTTCTCACCTGTGTTCTTTTATCGGTTTTTAAGCTCTGCAACAGGTTCTTACCGTCAGGCTTCAGGACAGCAACTTCCAATCCCCTTGAACCGGGAGCGGCGAGAATGTGAAATTCCATGCGGTCAATATAAGGCTGCACTTCAAAATTTTCTTCCCGTTTGCTTTGGGAAAGGGTAACCGCGGGAATGCTATCGTCTATGTCAAACATTCGACAAACGATTTGATTGAATGTTGAATTAAGATCCGCCACATTTCTTATGTGAAAAATGTTTGATACGCCCGCTATCTTTTTCCATTTTGCCCCGGTCGCCTTATAGACGGACCCTTTTCGATCGCAGACAACTACGTATAGATCCCACGCCACTCCTTTGAATTTCTTATTCAGAAAATTGGATATTTCACTAAAGTATGCGTTAATATTCAGCCTGCGTGAATCATCAGGTACCCCGTCGGTAAAGACAATAACCTTGATCTTTCTATCTCCTCTGAAACTATCGTGTTTTTCCAGATCCTTGTAAGCTCTTGCAAATGCGCTTTTGAAATTTGTGTCCCCCAGGTTGCGGGCTTTCAGCTTTTTGACAGCGGACCTTGTTCCCTTCTTGTGAGAAACTTCCGTGAGGGGAACCTGATTTTTTGGCAAAGCTTCCGAGCCAAACTCAACGATACCGATTCTATGAACGCTGTTTGCCGTACTTTTCTCGGCGATATTGTTGATAACGTATTCTGATGCCTTTATTCTTGTGTTTTCGGGGTCTGTGGTTCTCATGCTTCCCGATTGGTCCAGAATCAGGATTATGTCCATTGGAGCGTCTTCTTTGATAAATTCCTTTATGTTGAAGCTTGCTTCGGTGGATGGCTCACTGTCGGGGACCTTCTGTTCATCCCTCTTTTTCTGAACTTCCAACATTCTCTTATAAGATGGGATCTTTACGAGAGAATAATATGAAATAAAAACAAGAATAAATACAGCTAATCCAACCCAATATAGAACGATTCTTTTTTTCATTGCAATCTCCCTTCCTGGTATTTGTGTCAAACGGAATATGTATCTTTATGTCGTATCCAACCTGAAAAGGATTACACTTTTGCCTCCCGGCAATTTTTATTTCATCTTCTTAAACTATAATTAATCTGTTTCCAATAGGCAATGATAGAAATGCTCTCTCTACATAAGAGGGTCTTAGCCCTCCTTTAAACGGACAACATATTATCCGGCGAACGAGGTGAAGAGATGAAACTGAATAAACATGGATATTTTTCTACCGAAACGCCTTATATCCTTCTTTTCAAGGTATTCAGGGGAAGTCGGGAATCCCGGGAATATAATTATATCCACCGGAAAGAAAATACTTATTACAGATATTTTATGTCAACTGTAAAATAGAATTTTATCAGATCTCCTTGCAGGTA
>JAIORV010000150.1 GCA_021107945.1 Vulcanimicrobiota bacterium
CGGGAATAACTGATCTCAAGGCGGCATGATTTTTTGACAGAATGTATATACACCCTAAAGATTTGAACTCAGATATAAATCCCGGGGCATCATTTCAAGAATTACCCCGGCTTTTTTATTTACTCACAGGCTTCTCAAAGACCACTTTTTGTAAAACATGGTAAGGACCGATTATTCTATCTATCAAAATTGAGTTGTCGGACTGAAAAATCGCCTGTCCTTCCTCTTTGAGATCTCCAAAAACTCCTTTTATATATCCTCCACCGATTTCATCATCGAGAATCAACTTCCTCTTGTATTTAACACCTGATAAAGTCCCGGTGTGAGTGATATTTCCCGAGGAGTCATAACTAATTTTCCCTGATACCGGGAAATGATTTACTTTTCCCCTCATCTGCAGTTTCGAGGACCCCGATGAAACCATGAGAAATACATCACTGTTTCCCTCTTCCCCGGAAGCGAAAAGCTTGCCATCTATATTCATTGAGTCCCCTATGTGGCTCATCATTATTTTTTCTTTGATGGCTGTTCCTCTTTTTTTGGTATCGTCTTCGAAAAATCCGCCCCTTGTATTGAGTATCCCTTTCTCAATATCCGGGACAATCTCGTATTCAAAAAAACATATCTGTTTCGTGTCATTATGCTGGAGAATTTTTCCGTTTACCCTCACGGTACAACCGGACTGAACGGATTCTGCAATCAATTGCCCCATTATAAGATCAACCGAGGGAAGTAATGCAAGCTCGACGCAATTGTTTATACCGTCTGAAAAATCAATAACATCGGCAAGCTCAGGGGTTTCCCACATATCCTCTATTTCCATTTCCTCTTCTTCATTAATATCTTCGTCTTCAAGATTTTCTTCTTCAAGATTTTCTTGATTCACTTCTTCTTCTTCAAGAAATAAATCCTCGGGTCTTATAGGAGAAATCCTTCCCCCCGAGGTAAAACTATTATCTGACATTTTCATCCCTCCCCTATAGTATAATTATTCCTCAAAATACGTGAATCTCCCTTCATAAAATGGAAAATGGAAGATGGATGACGGAAGATGGATAATAGAGGACGGAATTAGGAATGCAGGAAATTGAGGAAATGAAGAATTTTCCTCTGAGGAAATCAGGAAATTAGGAAAATGGAGGGCGGAGGGCGGGGAATTGAGGACGGAGAACGGAAGGCGGAGGACGGAGGATGGAAGGCGGGGGATGGAGGATTAATCTCGTTTATTCTATCTCACCTCCATTAAGTTTATTGTATCTCACCTCCATTAATGGTAGCGGAGGTTTTTAAACCTCCTATGGGAACAACCCCGTCATCGGGGAAACCTGAAGGTTTCCGCTACCGGTAGCGGAGGTTTTTAAACCTCCTATGGGAACAACCCCGTCATCGGGGAAACCTGAAGGTTTCCGCTACCGGTAGCGGAGGTTTTTAAACCTCCTATGGGAACAACCCCGTCATCGGGGAAACCTGAAGGTTTCCGCTACCGGTAGCGGAGGTTTTTAAACCTCCTATGGGAACAACCCCGTCATCGGGGAAACCTGAAGGTTTCCGCTACCGGTAGCGGAGGTTTTTAAACCTCCTATGGGAACAACCCCGTCATCGGGGAAACCTGAAGGTTTCCGCTACCGGTAGCGGAGGTTTTTAAACCTCCCATGAGAATAACCCCCTGATTCATCCGGGGGAAGAAAGGAAGCCACTACCTTTTACTACTCCAGCCACTTCAGTGGCTTCCATAATAAGAAAAGAAGTAGAACGAAAAACGGAATAAGGATAACGGATGTCTTCAGACCTCCTGAGAATGGAGATTGGAGGATGGAAGGTGGAGGATAGAGGATGGATAATAGAGAATAGAAGTTTGAGGATTAATAGCGGAGGATAGAAGTTGGATCCAACTTCCAACCTCTAATATCCAACCTCTAATATCCAACTTCTATGTAATGGAGAATATAAAAATGAAAGAAACACTCGAAAAATTAAAAGAAACTTCAATTGATCTCATAAAAAATGCAGTCAACTTTGATGAACTTGAAAAGCTCCGGGTGAGATACCTGGGCAAAAAAGGCGAATTGACAACAGTCCTCAAAGGACTGGGAAAGCTTCCAAAAGAGGAAAAACCTATAATTGGAAAGCTTGCAAATATAGTCAAACTCGAAATCACTGACCTCCTTGATGAGAAGATTCAAACTCTGGAAAAAAAGAAACTCGAAGAAAAAATAATGAAAGAATCAATCGATATAACACTGCCGGGGCGAAGATTAGATCCGGGGCGTATTCATCCCATTACAAAAATTCTCATGGAAATAAAAGAAGTATTCGTCGGACTGGGATTCGCCGTTGTGGAAGGACCCGATGTCGAAACCGAATATTACAATTTTGAAGCTCTGAATATCCCGGTGGATCACCCGTCCCGGGAAATGTGGGACTCATTCTATTTCAAACCGGGACTCCTGCTCAGAAGTCATACATCACCAGTTCAGGTCAGGGTCATGGAAAAACAGAAACCGCCGATAAAAATAATAGTGCCTGGAAAATGCTACAGGCGTGATTCCGTCGATGCGACACACCATTGGATGTTCCACCAGTTGGAGGGACTCCTCATTGACGAGAGGGTCACATTTGCCGATCTGAAAGGTGTCCTGCTGGAATTTGCACGAAGAATCTTCGGCAAGGAAAGGCGGGCTAAATTCATTCCCTCATATTTTCCATTCACGGAACCTTCGGCGGAAATGGCGATTGATTGCTTCGCCTGCAACGGCAAGGGGTGCAATATATGCAAGCAGAGCGGATGGATTGAGATATTGGGAGCCGGTATGGTCAATCCAAAAGTGCTCAAAGCCGTCGGATATGATCCGGAGATCTATAACGGGTTTGCATTCGGACTGGGACCCGACAGGATAGCGATGCTTAAATACCGGATCAACGACATCAGGCTTTTTTATGATAATGATCTGAGGTTCCTGGAGCAGTTCTAAATAGAGGTTGGAATTTACCACGAAGGCACGGAGAACACGAAGATTTTTTTGACCCGGATAATACTTTTTATTTAACGCAGAGGACAACTAATGAAAAATGGTGATCTCTTTGTGTTCTAAATTTATAAATTTAGTGGGGGTATTCATACCTTTTATGATTTGCGGGTTTAAAAACCCGCGCTACGTTAATGGACACAACATTGGGCTTTTTAGTTACTGTCCTTTGGATTATCCTCTTTCTCCTCCGGCTTTGGGATTATTGTATATTCATTAATTTTATAAGTGTTTTCCTTGTCGCTCATCGTGCTGTAAAGAACAACTTCCATTCCGTCTTCAGACCACCTGGCTTTATTGGAATACTTATCCCCCATCACATACAGACTTCTTCTCTTTCCTTTTTTCGAATATTCACCTTCACCGATATTAAGAAGATAACACCTGTCGTTTTCACTCCCCGTGAATTCTTTAACAAGAAGGATATCCATTTTTGGATGCCAGGATATTGGTTTTGCATGCTCCAGCGTTGCGATTATTATCTCGTCTTTTTCAATAAATGTCTTCCCCTGTCCCTTACCGCTCAATTTAAAGAACCTTGCCTTCATACCCGCAGGGGATTTCATCATGAGATGCTTCGCGGTCATTTCTTCTTTATTTGGCTTCCTGGCCGCAATACAAACTGATGTAACAACCATAACTATTACCAGAAAAATTATAATTCTTTTTAACATAAACATCACCCTTTACTGGAGGCGAGAGATGAGAAGCGGGAAGCGGGCTCCAATATTTATCACTCCCTGTCCTCCGTAATCCTTATTTCCTCAGCGAAAAATTTCCTTATTCCGCTATCCTGCCTCCATCATTCGTTATCTGTAATCTGTTTTCCTTTCCATAAAGACGCTGAAGCGTCTGAAACAGTGAAGGTTGTGTGTATTTCCTTCTTTCCCCGGATAAATCCGGGGGCTAATCTCATAGAGTAAATCCGGGAGCCAATTTATCGGGATGAGGACATCCCTCCTACAGTGGATGGGAGACGGGAAACGAAATTAGTTATCCGTTATCCTCATTTCCTTATTTCCTAAGCGGTAAAATTCCTGCTTTCCTTGCTATGTGTATGAATCTACCGGGACATCATCTTCTATCTGGTCTTCATCTGTTTTTCTCTTTTTCAACCTTACGGGCATTACGATATACGTATAATTTTCCTTTTCCAGCGATTTAAAGACAACCGGCATAATGGGTGTATTTAACATAATCCATATAAAATCATCTTCCATGAGATTCAGAATATCATATATGTATCGTCCGTTAAATGCAACCGACATAGGCTCTCCCTCGAACTCCTTGATATAAACTTCCTCATCGGCGTCTCCCACATCTATGGAATTACTCATAATCTTTATGCTTCCCTGATACTCGTCACTTCCTTCTTCTCCTGACATCTCAATTTTCAGGAGATCCGGCGTTTCCTTGTCCATTGCCATAATCAATGCTCTTTTTATGGCATTCTGAAATTTTACTTTTTCCACAAGTAACTTGTTGTCAGTTGATTTTGGTATTACGACCTCGTAATTGGGGTACTTGCCGTCGATAATTCTTGAGAATACCGATGTATTGTCAAAATCAATAAAAACCTGCCCCTCAGAATAAGTTAAATAAAGAGGAGTTTCATGATCTGACAGGAGTCCCGCCATCTCCTTCATTGATCTTTGCGGGACAATTAACGAGAGTTCTTTTGCCGGAGGTTCATCCAAAATTTCTTTTGCCCTTATCAATCTCCGTCCGTCTGTTGCAACCGCAATGAATTCATTTTCCAGTGCGTGAAGATATACACCTGTAAGGACAGCCCTCTGCTCTTCCAGGGAGGCAACGGCGACAACCGCGTTTCTTACCATTTCCCTGAAAGTTCCCTGAGGCATTGAAAGAGACGGATTATCCTGTGGTTTTGGAAAAATAGGAAACTCGTCAACTTCCCTGATATTTATGTGATACTTCGATTTTACGGTTGTCAGTTCAAGGGGAAAATCTCCGGACTGCGATATCGTTATACTATCTTCATAAATTTGCCCTACAAGGTCGGTAATAATTTTTGCCGGGACACATACCGCCCCTTCTTCCTGGATATCGGCTTTAACTCTACACTTTATACCGAATTCCAGGTCTGTTGTGGAAAAAGAAACCATTCCATTTTCCTCAGTTTTTATCAATACATACCCCAGGATTGGCAGAGGTGACTTTATGGACACCGCTTTTATTGTTTTCTGAAGAGCCGCTTCCAGGGATTTCCTTCTAAACAGTATTTTCATTTTATACTCCTTATCCTCAGCTTACTTTTATTAATACTATATATATATTATTATATAATATCTAGTCGTATTAGTAGGGTGTTGTTGATATGTGGATTACTTTGCGGAATCCTCATATTACCTTGTTTTCCTCCTTGTGACGGTTGTGAATATCTACCTCTTTACCTGTTGAAAATCTATGGATTAATCTGGGATAACATGTTATATATCACTACATATTGTGGATAAGTGTAAAGTTATCCACAATATCCACAAGTTATCCACCGGGAGTTTTCAACATGTTTTTTATGTTAATAAGATCATTCCTTGTTGATGGATCTCTTTTCTTTTTTCTTACCTTCTTACAGGCATGCTGTATAGTTGTGTGGTCCCTGCCTCCAAATTCTTTTCCTATTGTAGGGAATGAGGCGTTGATAATTTCCCTGGACAGGTACATTGCTATATGCCTTGGAACGACAAACCTGGATTCCCTGCAAGGTCCCAGGAGCTCATCCATATTAAGACTATAGTACTCACATACCTTTTGCTGTATAAACTTTATTGTAATATGCTTAGGGCTTGTATCAGGGATAATTTCTTTTAAAGCTTGAGTGCATAAATCCATATCAATAGGTTTTTGTGTCAGGGACCCGAGAAGGACTATTTTATTCAGGGCTCCCTCGAGTTCTCTTATATTAGACGGTATTTTTTCCGCAATATAAACGATAACCTCGTTTGGGATTTGAATATTTTCGAGTTCCGCCTTCTTTTTCAGGATTGCCATCCTGGTTTCAAGCTCCGGTGGTTGAACATCGGCAATGAGTCCCCATTCGAACCTGGATCTCAGACGATCTTCCAGGGTAGCGATATCCTTTGGGGGTCTGTCGGAGGTTATCACTATCTGCGATTTCGCCCTGTGTAACTCATTGAAGGTATGAAAAAATTCTTCCTGCATCAATTCCTTGTTCTTGATAAACTGTATGTCATCTATCAGGAAAAGATCCGTAAAACGATATTTCCTTCTGAAATGCTGCATTTTCTTTCCCTGGATAGATTCCACAAAATCATTCATAAATTTTTCAGCGGAAACATAGACCACTCTGGCATCATCATTTATTTTAAGAACATGGTTTCCTATTGCGTTTAAGAGGTGTGTCTTGCCCAATCCCACTCCACCATAGATAAATAAAGGATTATATGCCCTTGCCGGAGCTTCCGCGACCGCTTCCGCCGCCGCCGCCGCTATGCGGTTGTTGTTTCCGACGATGAACGTATCGAAGGTATATTTTGTATCCAGGTTAATCGCTTCGTTATTATTATTATCCATTTTCTTTTTAAGCACCGGCCTGTCTTTTGGTTTTGACTTCTTCACAGAAAGAACAGAAGGACTTGTAATTACATGATTCTTCGAATCTCCATTTTCTCCCACCGACAGAACCAAATTAATTTTCCGCCCTATTTTCTCGCTATATATATCGGCAAGTGGGTCGGCGTACTTCTGCAATTTGACTTTTTGCCATACCTGGGGTAGAAGAAGCTCCACCGTATCAGGATTTTTGAGCATAGGTCTTACGTTTTTGACTACCATCTCATAAGTGGCTTTATCTATAACCTCTTCGAATATCTCGAAGCAACTATGCCATGTCTTTTCGATATTCTCCTGGTCTGTAATTTGCTGAGTGCCCATAATAAACTTGTTTCTCCTTTCCGATGTAATAATAAATACTTATAAAACAAACACCACTTATTTTTACCATGAAGATAAAATAAAGAGGGGTGATTTAGATCTGGGAATTTTTACTTAGGGTATTTTTTTATATTATCTTGACAATTCCTTTTATGAAGTTATCCACTTATCCACAAATTCTGCGATTAAATTGTGGATAACTTTTTCTATCCCCCATGAAATGTGAGGAAAAAATTTTGTAAAAATTATATTAACTCATGTTATCCACAAGACTTTTCGTATAAAAAGAAACTTTAAAATGTGATTTTAACATGTTATGTTATTTCCTGGGCGACTATTATATTCTTTTTTTATCCCTTCCTGATATCTTACTTTTGTTGTAATTATTCAGACCACCCCACTATTTGGGTAGATGCTGGTCTCCCGACCAGCCTGAAAGTGACATGAAATCGGGGTTGGAAAACCCATCCTACAGGATGGGTCTGAATACATACCTTTTGTTAACCTAATTTGCCATTATCTTTCATTAGTGAATGATATTGTAACATATTTTTAACAATTGAGGAATTGAATCAAATAAGCATTTGTCTTATAATTAGTTGTACCATTATATGAGAAATTACGGCTTTTTTAAGAATGAAGTAAATGCTTACATAACTTACGCAATTGTCATTCTGAGCGGATCACGAAAGGCTTGCTTTAATCCGATGACTTTCTCAAAGACGGTATTTCCTTGATCTACGGAGATTTACATAGCGAAGAATCTCTTGAATAATTGCCTGCAGGAGATAATTTGTCGTGGGTAGAGATCCTTCGCTGTGGAAGACATCGGAGGTAAGTAAAACCCGTTCTTGCCAAGGTTCATTCAGGAAAGGTAAAAATCGTATTCCGCTCAGGATGACAGTTTCATTCGCTTTTTTTCCCTGGGAATGCGTAAGTACAATGCTTATTTATAAAAGAGTCATAAATAAAGAGTTTAAGAAATGTGGGAGGCAGATATGAAATTAGGAAGGTTTACTCAAAATCAATGTTCATCTTTAAAAAATGAAAAAAAAGGTCTTAAAAATGAAAACAAAAGGACAAGTAAACCAGAAGATAAATTTGTTTCACAAAAAAAAGAGAAAAATATAATAAACAAAAGTGATATTCAAAAGTTAAAATCCAAAACTAAAGAAAAGGATGAAAAAGAAGTAACTTTTCTGTTTTATATGAACGGTGAATATAAAGACATAGGAAAACAGGTTCAATCTTCTTTGAATTCTCTTGAGCAATCGGGTAGTGATGAAAATGTTAATCTGGTTGTGGAGCTCGGATTCACACCTGAAAAAACAAGAAGTAAAAAAAATCCAGTTAAATATGATGTAAGGCGTTATTATATCAACAAACAAGATAATGATGCCAATATGATTACAGCTTCTCCTAAAGACGTAAAATCGAAACCTTTATATCATCTTCCCTCTGACAAGAGTATTTCACAGAGCAAGAATCTTCAGAATTTTGTATCATGGGGGATGAAAAAATACCCTGCAAAAAATTATGCTTTGGTTTTAATGGGGCATGGCGGTGCATTCATGGGCGCATTGGATCAAAAGCCTGCTGATATGGCAACAGCCGTTAAAAAAGGAGTTGAGCTTGCAAACAAAGCAACAGGGAAGAATGAAAAACTTGATATAATGTTTTTCAATTCATGTATTATGGCAAATCTCGAGGCTATGGCAGAATTGAGAGATACGGCGGAATATTACATCGCCTCCCAGGAAGTGGCATTCTCCGGTATGTTTAGTGGATGGAAGTTAATTATTGATGGAGTCAAGAAATCTCTTAACGAAGGCGAAAATTTTGATCCCAGAGCCTTTTCAAAGGATATGGTTAAATTATATGATTCAATAAATAAAGAAGCAGAAAAAGAAGAAGATCCATTTGCAAAGTTGGTTATGGGACATATGTTTAAGACTCTTTCAGTTATCGAGAATAAAGGTTTATCACCTTTAATAAAATCGTATTCCGGTCTTCTTAAAACCATGCGGGATGAAAAAATTCCCCCCAATAAATTATTTCAGGCAATGAAAAAATCCGAAAATGTTCTTCATTACTCAAAAGCAGTTGGAGGAGAGTATAATTTTACCTACCATCTGAAGGACCTGGGAAATTTAATGAGCAATATTTTAAAAAGTGACTGGGCAACTAAGAAGGTAAAAACATCTGCAAAAAAAGTAAAAAGAGCACTAAAAAAAGCTGTTGTAAAAGAGCAGAGTTCCGGAGTTCCTGATAAAGATTTACAGGGTTTGACAATTTGGGCTCCGCATCATGCAGGTCATATAAATCACATGACAGATAAATATCAGGATTTGACTCCAAATTTTAATAAAGAAACCGGATGGGCAGATTTGCTTGAAAAATCAGCCGGAAAAGTTCCTGTCGGGATTCAAAAGGAATATGTAAGCATGACTGAAAAAGATAAATTAAAAGGAGAATTGCAAAAATATACCAGCAAAAAACATGTGATTAAATTTTTACAAAATAATATAAAAATTTATAAAAAAGATATATCCGATTATAAAAAGCTATTAAAAAAATTGGATGACGCAAAGGAAATTAAACAATTTGAGAGTCTGGTAAATGTGAAAGAGGGACTTATTAATAAATATAAGGAGAAATTAAAAAAAATAAAAGAAGAGCTTCCCGGTATGAAGGAAGAATATGATAAAGTGCTTGGAAAAATGAAGCAGATGGATAAAAATTACTTTGACCTTTCAAAAAAGAAGAATGTAAACGATCCGGGTACTGGCCAATAACAAGAGTTATGCATTTTGTAGATAACCTTCAAAAACAGTGGATAGTTGGGTTTTTCGACGGTGGAATATCTAATGAAATAGTAATAACATTCTCAAAACCCGCCATGAAAAAATTATTTGGAATATCTTGACATAATTTCCCATATATGGTTATAATATTGGGCAATAATTAAGGTAATTAATATTTTGCAGACTGGTATTATTTATGTAGATTACGGATTTTAAGGTATTATCAATCAAGGATCCGGGAATTTATAGGCCGGTGTGGTCTTTTTTCTATTTAATTAAGAGGTTTCTGGATTTATATAAACTAAATTTGGGAGAAGTGGAAAAAAATGAAAAGGACATATCAACCTAAGCGAAAAATAAGAAAGAGAGAACACGGTTTTCTTAAAAGAATGAGCTCCAGTAGTGGAAGAAATATTATTAAGAAACGAAGGGCAAAAGGCAGAAAGAGGTTATCGGCATAGGGTCGAAAGCCTGTATATTAAAAGCAAAACGGGAATTTGAAGATGTTTTCGCCAAAGGAAAAAAGATAGTAACTTCCGATTTTGTAATGTATTATCTTCCTGTACAACAGGATTGTGTAAAGTTTGGAATTTGTGTTGGGAAAACCTTAGGAAATGCTGTAGTAAGGAACAAAATGAAAAGACAAATTCGAGAAGTATTAAGGAAGATTGATTTTTTACAAAAAGGCTTCCATATAGTATTAGTCGCAAGGCGAAATCTTCAGAACAGGGATTTCAGTGATATTGATAAAAATATCAATGATATATTGAGTATATTAAAAAAAGCTTGTCCGATATGAAAAAAGTTTTTTTATTTCTAATAAAGATTTATCAATCGATTTCCCGTTACACCCCACCGGTTTGTCGCTTTACCCCCACGTGTTCCGAATATACAAGGCAGGCCATAGATAGATATGGCGTATTGAAGGGCTTATATATGGGAACAAAAAGGATAATTCGCTGTAATCCCTTCAGTAAGGGCGGCTACGATCCCCTGGAATAAATGGATAATGGATAATGGATAATGGATAATGGATGATGGATTCTAACCTCCAACTTCCAACTTCCAATTTCCAATTTCTATATAGGAGGTAGGTTTGTTAGAATCAGTTGGTCAGATATTGATTTCTTTTATGGATTTCATTTATCAATATACCGGAAACTATGGATGGGCGATTGTTATCCTGGCGGCAACTATTAAATTAATACTTTATTTACCGACGCAATCGCAATACAAGTCCATGAAGGAAATGCAGAGAGTTCAGCCTTTAATAAAGAAACTTCAAGAGAAGTTCAAGGATAATCCCCAAAAAATGCAAGCTGAGCAAATGAAGCTTTTTAAAGAGCATGGGGTGAATCCGCTCGGGGGATGCCTTCCAATATTGATACAGATGCCGATATTGTGGGGGATATTTATTACCATCAGAAAAATGGCCGAAATGGGAAAATTCGGCAATGAGACTTTCCTGTGGATTGGCGGTCCGCTTTCGAAGATATATCCGGAGTGGATTGCAGGAAGTCTGGCGGATAAGGATTTACCTCTTGTCCTCATGTATGGATTCAGCATGTACCTGTCACAGAAACTTACCGTATCGGACCCATCAGCTGAAAAAACACAACGGATGATGAGTATTGTCATGCCTGTAGCGTTTACATTTATACTCTGGAGATTTCCATCCGCACTTATTCTATATTGGTTAATGTTTAATATTTTCAGTATTATTCAGCAAGTTATCGTGATGAAACAGGATGATAAGAAAACTCTTGCAACCCTGGATGAGGAGATCGAGGAAGATGAGCAGGTTGAAGAAGAAGACGAGAGTGATGAAGATCAGGATAAAGCGGGCAAATCCCGTTCCCGATCCCGAAAGAAAAAGGAGGAAAATACAAAATGAAGGAAGTTGTGGAAAGCGGCCACACCGTTGAAGATGCTAAGAAAAAGGCAATGAAAGAGCTAGGTGTCGAATCTGAAGATAAAGTAGAAGTAGATATTATTGACGAGGGGTCTAAAGGAATAGGCATATTTGGATGGGGAACCAGATTTGCCAGAGTAAGAGTCAGACTGATCGGAGATTCTGGAGGAGCAGAAGAGGCTAAAGTAACAAGAAAAGAGACGGTTGTAAAAAAGGCAAGGAAACTGCCTGATAGAATTGATATTGAAAGAAAATCTCCCGGAAGAAAAAAGCCTGAACCGACGGAGATAACCCGAAGACCGGCTTCAACAGTTTCAAAACCGGTTTCAACGACTTCAAAACCGGTTCCAATAATTTCAAAACCGGCTTCAACAGTTTCAAAACCGGTTCCAATAATTTCAAAACCGGCTTCAACAGTTTCAAAACCGGTTCCAATAATTTCAAAACCGGCTTCAACAGTTTCAAAACCGGTTCCAATGACTTCACAGACTCCAACTGAAACGGAAGAAAAAAACGAACTTAAGGGAGAATTTGCACCCGAAGTTATTATAAGTGAAGTTCTTGACCTTATGGGATTACAAGGTGACGTGCTTAAAGAAAAAGTCGAAGGAGAAATAGTTTATAATATTAAGGGACAGGATCTCGGAATACTTATCGGAAAGCACGGACAGACACTGGAATCTGTTCAGTTTATCATTAACATTATATTAATGAGAAAAACTGGTGTACACAGAAAGGTTACAATTGATGTGGAAGGCTACAGGGCAAGAAGGGAAAAAAGCCTCAAGGAACTTGCAAGACGACTTGCGGATAAGGCGAAAAGAGAAAAAAGAAAAGTGGTGCTGGAGCCAATGCTGCCGTCTGAAAGAAGAATTATTCACATGGCTCTTCAGAAAAATCCGCATGTTTCTACTTTTTCAAAGGGTGAGGAACCTATGAGAAAGGTTATCATATCACCTCAGAGTATGAGGTAGTTTCACAATTATTTGTCAATCTTTATTAATCATCCAAAGGAGATGAGAATATGGGAGATGGAACAATCGGTAATGTCGGTATGGCGGCGGGAATGCCGGCGAATAGAGGCAAAGCGCCTCAAATCAAAAAGGAAACTGTTGAAAAGGTAATCAAGGACACCTTCACAGTATCGCAGGAAAAAATCGGGAAAACTGCAGGTAAAAAAGGAAAGACAAATCATATTGAAAACGCCCGGAATCTTATCAAGTCTGCATTGAAGCAGATTGATGAGGCGAAGCCCGATATGGTGGATGCCGAGAAATATGCCGGTGATTCAATGGTTATTCTCCAGGAGATGGATCCTCATGTGAAAAATATTAATCTTGACTTTATCGGCAGGGATGTCAGCCAGGAAGGAACCGCCGTCCGTGGAATCGGTGATAAATTCTCCGCAAAAGCGTCAAAGGGCGAATCGGAGACTAAGGAAGCCAAGTCGGATATGAAGCCTGTAAAAGGACACATAGAGAATGCTTTGAAAGAGTTGGAGCAATCGGATAATAGCGACAGATTTCTGGGCTCTGCAAAATGGGAGTTGGAGAATTCCCTGACCTGGCTGGATTATGCTGATCGGGAAATAATCGGAGCGGAAAGAAACTTCGAGCAGGGAAAGAGTAATATCGGCGAAATGAAGCCTTACCTTGATATCGTTGAAATGGACACCGTGGAGACCGATGTTGGTCGTTTTGCCAGGGACTTAAAAGAGCTCAAATCCGCAGCTGATGAGGATATGCTCGATGCGAAACTTCAATCCAAATTCGGAGGAGAGACTCTGGATTCGGTCAAGAAATATTTGAACAATGCCTTGAAATATCTTGAAAAAGAGGACACAGCTTCAAAAGGTCAGGGTGAGGAAAAGCAAGTTCCTTCGAGAATGAAGGACAGGTCTTCTTTAAGGACTAGCGTATCAGACAAACATAGGATATTGCCCGGCTCATAATCGGGATATTTTGTCAGATTAGAAATTTATAAAATTTAGATATAAAAGACTCTCGGATTGATAATGCTTTGCTGTTATCAATAACTCCGGGAGTATTTTTTTTAGGCTTCCAATGTTTGTTAGAGGTGGATCTTAAGCTGTTTATAATAAGTATTATCCCTTTTGATCTGCGGTGAGACGCCGCAGCCACCGACATTGTTGTGATGGTGGGGGTGGCGTCTCGCCGCCCAAAGATGAAACTTATTATCTTCCCAATAAGACCAATTCCTGCATTCCTTTCAGGGAAGTCACTTTCTCAATTACAAAAGAAAATTTAGCTTTCTGTTTTATTGGAGGATTTCAGATTAAAGGGGATAAAAAATAAACAATGATATAAAATAAAATTATTATCTGAGATAGAGGTGTGAATATGAAATATGAATTGACTGATCTGGGTCCCAAAATCCGGGGGGACTCTGTGCATTTCAAGATTCAACTTCCCAGGATTGACAAAGAGGCAAGGGTTCTCGTTATAGGCTCATTCTGTGACTGGGAGCCTGAAAATGGTCTTGCTCTTCGTTATGACTCGGAGAAAGATGTCTGGAAGGGTGTTCTTGAGGACTTCGATGAAGGAGAATTTGAATATGCTTATCTTATAAAGACCGATACCTGGTATTCAAATCCCTCATTGGATCCATACGCAAAGATGACGGGCAAAAACGGTTACTCGTGTTTTTCCGTTCCTTCGCAGAAGCCTGCGCGACTCGATTCGTTCAGGGTTCCCGATATAAAAGACCTTAACCTTTATTACGTAAATCTCGATGACTTTAACAAGAATTTTGAGGGCGTAAAAAATCGGGTAAGATACTACTTCAGCCAATTGGGAATTAATGGAATCATTTTTTCACCCTGGGTCGGGTTTGATCACGATGTCGTCGGAGAAAGGATTCCCACGCACTTTTTCGCACCCGATTCAACCTATGGCACATCTTATGACCTCAAAGTGATGGTAAACGAGTGCCACAGGGCGGGGATTGCGGTGATCATGGATATCGATTTTTCAGCAGTCTCCACCAGGTTTGGCTTCAATACAATGTATCCACTTTTCGAGAACAAGCCTATGCTTGGAAGAATGGACGAAACGGGAAAGAAAATATACATGGACTTCAAGGATGAAATGGCAATTGAATTTGTCAACAGTGTCTGCCGGTTTTGGCTTGATGAATTCAATGTTGACGGATTCAGATTTTTAAATACTAATGAGATATGGGATACAACCGATGAAAGCGGATTCAGATCCATTTTGAAAAAACTGTATAATCGACGCACGAAAGATCAAGGGGAGCAAATTTACCTGTTTGCCGGCAATCCCGGGCATTATGCCAGAGAGATTCTGAATGATTCATATGCCAACGGTGTTGATAATACAATCTTTACAAGTTATATTCACAGAATGGCGGAAAATCGCACATTGCCTTCCGATTTCCGCAAGATAATCGACATCAACCAGGAAGGATTCTCGGAGGAATCGAAAATCGGCGAGGATACAATGGAAAATACCGCCCTGAATTTTATTGAAGACGATTGGCATCATAGCCTGATTGTAAAAATGGGTCAAGCGGCCGGGGAGTTTGACAGAAGAGGATACCCCGTGGGAGACCGCAAAAACCACTGGTGGAAAATGAAACCGTATATCATTGCCATGTATCTCTCCAACGGTATCCCTGTAATTCATAACGGTCAGGAAATCGGCGAGAACCGTTACCTGCCCGACGACGAGTTAAAGAAAGCGATTCCCAGACCTATAAGCTGGCATTTTCTCGCCGACTTTGCAGGAAAAGATATGTACCGTTTCCACCAAAAACTAATTCACGTCAGAGATAAATTTAAAGCCATAAGGGGACGCAATTTCTTTCATTATTTCACCGATCCCTCAAGCCAGATTATTGTTTTCAAGAGATACCTCGACGATGAATCAATTATCGTTGCAATCAATTTCTCTAATGAAAGTAATGACGTTGTGATACCATTCCCCAGCGACGGTATATGGCATGAATACCTCGACGATTTCCCCATAAAGGTCAAAAATCGCCAGGCTCTAATAAAGGTCCCCGCTAGGTATGGGAGGATATTTTACAGGGATTAGTATTGAGAAGAAGTGTTTTTTTTAACGCAGAGATCCCTGAAACAAGTTCAGTGCGGGACCGGAGTCCGCAGAGGATAAGTAGCGAAAAATGGCGCTCACTCTGTGTCCTCCGTGGCTTCGTGGTGAAATTATTCTAACCTCTACCTGAGTTTCAGTATCTGTTATCCGTTTATCGGGGTTGGGAAACCCCTCCTACATTCAGTATCTGTTATCTGTTTATCGGAGTTATTTTTATCGGGACGGGGACGTCCCTCCTACAGATTCGGACTGCGAACTCTGCGGTGAAAAATCGCTTATTCGATGCAAATATTCTGTTTGTAGGAGTGGTATCTTGCCGCGAAAATCGAGGCTGGAAGCCTCTCCTACAGATTCAGTCTCTTCAGTTGGGGATAATCTTATGGTTTCTTATCCCGTTCCCATTATCTTTCTTTTTCTTCGTGTCCTCCGTGGCTTCGTGGTGAAATATTCCCAATAAAACCATGGCGAGGAGTATTAATCCTGATGCAATTGTAATGTATAGTCCGATTCTCAGGGAGTCGGGTTTGAAGTCGAATACGACTTTATGAACTCCCGCTCTAACTGGAATTGCCCTTGCGAAGAAATCTGCCCTGTATATTTTTACGGGCTTGTTGTCAACGAACGCTTTCCATCCGGGATAGAATGTATCCGTTAAAACTAGAAATCCGTCGGTTGATGAATTAACATCCATTTCAACCTTGTGCGGTGAATAGAGGGTAATGTTGACGGAATTTTTATTTGAATCTCCGTAAGTATCTTGACTCCTTTTGTCGGAGAGGTTTCCATGCCTTGATTTTATTCCGTTTTCCGGCGGGTCGGGAGACCCGCCGCTACCCAAATTGTGGGGCGATCTTATGTGGGGTGATCTGATGTGGGGCGATCTGAATGGTAACAAATCCCCTGTAACATCCGGTTTTTCTTCCAGATAGACAACCTTTTGCGGATCAAAATCCGGGGACAGCATTTTTTTCAGTATCTCTCCGGGTGAATTCACCTCGTAATCTTTCACGATGAAAGCTCTCTTTATCTCATCCAGGTTCAGGAAAATCGAGAGGTCTTTCCTGTATATCTCCTGCGTGGGAATCAAAGGCGGAGGCTCTCCTCCGGGGTTATTGTAGAAATATTTTATACCCATCAGCTTTGCAAGTCCCCTGTTCAGGAATTTGCCGTTTTCCATGACGCAGAGTATTGGCGAGGGGAGCGATCCGCCGTTTATTGCATAAAACAGGTCTCTCACCCTTGATGGATACATCGAACTATAGCCGTTTATCTCGCTGATGTCATACGCTGTGAGAGTGTTCGGGTGGGGATACCTTTTCCATCCGCAGATCCTGTGAATGCCCTTGTCCCTTTTCAGAAGTTTGATTGCCGCCGCCTGTGGGTATATGCTGTTTTTGGGAAAAGCGGGATTGTATCTTTGCCCTATGGGGAATAGATCCAGGAGAATAATCACAAAAACTGATACAATAAATATATTTCTTGTTATTTTGCCCGCCCTTTTCAGGAAAAGGATCGCGGCGCCGATCAATCCCAGGAGAAGAGGAGCGGTAAGCTGAAGGTTCTCCCACCTGTAGAATGTCCCGATGCGAGCCAACATCTGTGTGGCAAATACCGACCTGTCGGCGAAATTGTTGGGAAGCTCAATCACCCCGCATTTGAGGTAATATGTGAGCATGTTATTGAACCAGGGAGTTTGGTTCTGAACATTGTATATGACAAAACCTATGAACGCCGTTGCAAGGGTAATGATAGTGAACCCCGCCCATGGGATCCATCCTGTCTTTTCTTTATTCTCCTGAAATGCATCCAACCCGATTGAAGCAAGGGTAACGGCGGAGAATGCAAATAGACATAGGATTCGCACGGGGGTGAAAGCTCGGGTTGGCGGGAGAGTATGGAAAAGGAGGGCATAAAGGGGTGTCCCCATTGCCATCAATAATGCGACGCCTGCGGATGTGTAAAAAAAAACACTGTTCGTTTTAGCTTCTGGCTATATATTGCCGCAAGGGAGAGAAATAAGGGCAGTATTCCAAAATATAATGCAAGTTCAAAATATTGCTGGACACCGCTTTTTATTCCGGTGAAATAGAAATGATGAACGGGGTTGCCGAACAAGTCGGGTATGATAAGTGTCAGGAGATTTTCCGGCAGTAGTCTTGAGAAGGAGAAGACTTGTGCCAGGCTTCCAATTTGCGGCCTTTCCGCGTGTTTCAGAAGCTCTATCACGGGAAGAATACATATCGCGGCAAGTCCGATTCCCAATATTCCTGTAAACAGCAGTGTCAGTCCTTTTTTCCAGGGTATGGTCTTTGCGTCCCTCCATTTCGCCGACAGGCGAAAAACCGCATAAAACGCCGACATCAGGAAAACGTAGAATGCAAACTGCCAGTGTCCCGATAAAATGCAAAGTCCCACTGCGCCTGCCAGTCCCACCGCATATAGAATTTTTCCCGAGTCCGTAATTTTGTCGATCATCCACAGGATAAACGGGAGATATACAAGAGGATATATATCGACTCCGAATTCGAGTCTGGTAATAACGAAGCTGTTCAACATCCAGAGGATGCCGCCGGCGGTGGACGAGAATCTTGATATTTTGAGATTCCGCAGGAAGAAATACATAAACGCCGCCATAAGGTAAAGGTGTAAAATTCCTGTGATATCTCTTGCAGACAGGTAGTCAAATAAATAATTGGCGATTATCTTTGGGGGGTAAAAAAAGGCGCGGTTATGTGATGCATAAACGGGATGTCCTGCCAGGTTCCTGTGATTCCAGAGGAGAAGTTCCCCTTTTTTTATCTGTTTGTTATATAGCCTGTCCATGGGAGCGAACATGAAAAGTGGATCTCCCAGGCTGCGGTTACTTATATATGTATTGCGATTATCCTTGCCGACCAGGTTATATCTCCAGGGGTAGTACCAGTCCGTGAAGTCTGCCGCCACATAATGGTATCCCCACAGGAGAAACATATAAAAGACCGACAGGGCAATCAGTAAGAAAATAATATGCGGCTTTATGCGGGAGGCGAGAAGCGAGAAGCGGGAAACTGGACGGGAGGTGAGAAACGGGAAACGAGAATTGGGATCAGTTATCTGCCCTTCATTTTCCATTTTCCTTATTTCCTCATTTCCTTAGAAATAAAATTTCTCATTTCCCCGTCTTCCTGCATTCATTATCCGGTTTTAAAAACTTTCTCTTTCCTCTTCTTCGAGTCCCAGGTCACTTTTCATCTGATCGGCAATTTCAAGATCTTCAGTCATGCCGTCAATTGTTGACATTCCCATCTGTGAGGGATCGACATCGCTGTCAATATCTTCTTCATCTTCAAAAGATCGATTTTCAATAGGCTCTATCTCATCGACATCTTTTAAAATTCCGCGGACTACATAGTCGGACAAAATCGGAATAACACACTTGAAAAAGTCGGGGGTATATGGTTCCACTTCTTTTTCCGCTTCCAGCGGTCCGTCGGAATACTGTATCGGCTCGGAAAACAGTTGTTCCAGGTTCTCGGCAAGTTCATTATTGTCAATATCAATTACAACATCATCTTCATCAAGGTAAATATATCCGAGATATTCTCCAACTTCAGCATCTTTGTCGCCTTCTACGTATTGATACAATTCCAGGTGCATGGTTATGGATCTCTCTTTCTGGTTTAGTGATAATAGTTATCTGATTAGCAAAAATTGTTGGATTCGATTAATAAGCTTCACCCCTTTTTTATGGGGTAAATGGTTTAGAGATATCCCTGGCCAATTTTTGAAGCCAAGTCTCCTTTTGGTCGTCAACTGTTGGTTTCATTTTCAAAATTTTCTGTAAATCCTTCATAAAAGCTTGAATTGTTGGATATCTCAGTGCGGGATCGTGATAAGTGGCGTTTACTATCAACATTTCCATATCTTCAGAAATTTCCGGGTTCAATTTTCGTACCGGGGGTATCACGCCTTTGGATACACTGGGCTCCCAGAAAGTCAGCATTTGATGCATCACAACTCCCAGGGCATAGACATCACAGCTTTCTGTCAGTAATGCATCTTTACCGATTTGTTCCGGTGCTCCATATCCTATTGTACCCCACTTGGGCTGATTCGGCTCGTTTCTTGCCAGAATTTTTCCAAGTCCATAATCCGTCAGCTTGAGTGAGCCGTCAGGAGTTATTATGATATTGGACGGGTTGAGATCATGAAATATTATATCTCTTACATGGAGAAAATCAAGGACATTTCCTGTCTGGTACGCAAGATCCAAGACCTGGTACTCTGTGAAAGGCTTTTTTCTCAGATCCAATATTTCCTGCAGTCGATGTCCCGGAATAAATTCAAATACAATATATTCATAGTTGTTCTCATAGAAAAAGTTTGACAAGGGAACGAGAAGCGGGTGATCCAATTTTACATATTTCTTGGCGATCCGCTCGAAATGTTTAAATGCTTCCAATCTATCCTCAGGCTTGTCAAAATCAAGAAAAATTTCCTTGATTGCCCAACGCATGCTGGGACAATGAAGACTTGTCGCCAGGTAAACAGTGCTGTATGAAAGCTTCTGAAGCACCTTGAGAAGCTTATATTCTCCCAGTAAGATAGGTCTTGAGATTATTGAATCCAAAATAACCCCCTCCTTGTAGTTTACTCCTGCCTGATAATTAGTCATTATTTAGAAAACTGCAAAAAAACTTTCAACTAAATTTTCCGCAGTAGAAAGGTTTCGATTGAAAAGTAATAGACAATATTTACTGAACAATAACTTATCTCTGTTTATGTTTATTGTCAGGACTCTCTTTTCCTTTTAGTGACTCAAAAAAAAGTTAAAAATTCACTGCAGAGTTCTCAGAGGACACAGAATTTTAAATGAAGTTAACATTTTAGACAATTATATCGGAGCGGTTTCCTGACCGCGGGAAATCCAAATAAATATTATCGGAAAATATCTTGAGCGAACACGGAGGACGGTCTCCAGGGGCAGTAAATAGAGGATAAAATACAAATATAAAGAATTTTA
This sequence comes from Vulcanimicrobiota bacterium, assembly GCA_021107945.1. Taxonomy (GTDB): domain Bacteria; phylum Vulcanimicrobiota; class JAJTBE01; order JAJTBE01; family JAJTBE01; genus JAIORV01. The sequence continues at coordinate 20,754 of JAIORV010000150.1, forward strand.
AAATGAGTATCCTACAAGAATTCCCCATTACCGGGGATTTTATTGTTAATAGGAGGCAATGTTGGATCCGGTATTTATCAACTACTTCTTTACTTTCTGGGCTTTTGTATATGGGCTTATGGTGGGAAGCTTTCTGAATGTATGTATATACAGGCTTCCGCCCAAGTTATTCATTTTTGACGATGTTCTTCTGAAAGAAGAGAGCGATTTTACATATTATCTCAACCGCATCCTCGTGTTTCTCCGTTTGAAAAAGGATGAAGAGCAGGTCATTCTACCCTCTCTTTATGCCGAGGGGATGATATATGTAACAATATCGCCGGAGTCAATTGCAAACAACGCATTCGCCCATAATTTCAACCTGTTCCGGGCATACTACCCGGATCCGGTCAACATCGTGAAACCCCGGTCTTTCTGCCCGAGATGCGGAAATATGATAAAATGGTGGATGAATCTTCCTATATTGAGCTATATCTTTCTCGGCGGGAAATGCTACTATTGCAAGTCTCATATATCGCCGCGCTACCTGATAAACGAGCTTATTGTGGGAATCCTCTGGGGAACCCTGTTTTATATTTATGGGGTCAAAAGTCTGAATGTATTCTTTTTTTATGTGATAATAGCAAGTTTGAGCGTTGTAATTTTTTATATAGATCTCGATTTCTGGATTATATTAGACGAGATTACCCTCCCGTTTACCCTTGTGGGGATTATTTTCTCCCTCTTCATCCCGTATAAATTCTTCGTGCCCTACCCGCGATTATTGGAATTCATTAATTTTGGTGCAATGTTTCCCAGCGGCCTTGTGAATTGGTTCAACCATATTGTGCAGTCTTCGCCGGCATGGATTCACCCGGACAGCCTGCTTCAATCGATATTGGGAGCAATTATCGGGTTTGCCATATTCTGGTCAATAAGAGTTCTGGGAAGCATCATTTTGAGAAGAGAGGCGATGGGCGGCGGCGATGTGAAGCTTGCAATGCTGATGGGAGCGTTCCTGGGTCCCCTGAAATCGGGATGCGCATTCTTCCTTGCGGTCGTAATAGGAACTCTCATCCTCCTCCCCCTACTGTTGATAAACAAAAAAACCGGCAAAGATCAGGTACCATTCGGATGCTTCCTTGCAATAGCTACGATAATTACGATATATTTCGGCGATAAACTAATCTGGCTATACTTTAGCTGGCCTATGATGGTTTTTAAGTAAGCTGTTTCCAGGTATTAATGAGAGTATTTCACTTGGAACCCGATACACGCTCTAAAGCTCGATCGATTATCCCGTTTTCTTTCATTTGTTCTGTAACTTGGGATGCTATCCATTCCCTTCCCCATTTTGTAAAGTGACTTCGGTCTTTCTGCAACAGTCTGTTGAAAAGGATTTCATCTTTTGAATTCAACATTTTATTCTTCAGGTCGATGTATAGAATATTGCGCTCCCCTGACATCTCCTGGAGTATGTTATGGTAAGGAGCAACTTTACGAATATAGTAGTCCCTGATGCTTGGTTCCGGCGAAATGGGCAGGGTTATGAAGACAACCTCAAAGTCATGCTTTTTACCCATCCTTATTATTTCGTTCATGTTATCCCTGTAATCGTCACAATCCACCCGAAGGAAAATAGGGCGTTTATTGGATGCATATTTCAACTTTTTACGCAAAATATAACGCCTTAAGAGAAGATATATCTGCGAATTATATAACATCTTTCTCGTACACTGAATGAATTTACTGTTGGAGAGAACGTCTTTATCCCGGGCGTAAGCTATACTCCCTTCGTGCCAGGCGAAAGCAAGGGTAACAATATCAGGCTTGAATTGCTTTACGGTATTTTTCAACATAAACAGCCCCTGATATGATGTATATCCGGGTACTCCTCCGTTATGAACTTGTATGGGAATGTTGGGGTATTCTTTTTTCAGCTTCTTTTGTATCTGCTTGGGGTAAGATGACTCGTGTGTTGTATGAGGTTCAATTAATCCTGCGGTTCTTGATTCACCGAGGCATAATATCCTGACGGTTCCTTCCGGTTTTTCTGTGAGATAATTGGTCAGGGGAAGAAAATTATATTTAGAATTGGGGTTGTTTTTATCAATAAAGCGTCCACCCGTTCCCGGTTTTGGCTTCCAGAACAAAACATTGTCGGGAATGAAATTCTGGTAGGGATGATATTTGACATATATCTGCAAGGTAAGCTCAAGAGCGCCAAAGAAAAATATCACGATAAATATATTCAAAAGAATTGTATAAAAAAGTCTCTTTTTTTTGGCTTCAGCCGGGATCGGATTGATGAATTTTTTTCTTGCAATGTACTGAATTATTATAACAAGTAAAATAAGCGCGATAGCTGCCCAAAGGGCGAATTGCGCCACGTAAGCCGGCGGAACCCCTGGTATTGCTGCTGTATAAGCGCCGGGAGTCTTTTTCTCAAGTACTTCGGGAATAAGGGGATCGGAAAGTGCAAAAAAATTCACTATTAAATCGGGTATATTCATCTCAATATATTCAGCATCTTTTGAGCTGATTCTTTCTCCTCTTTACCATTTATTGCATCTATTCAGACCACCCCAGGCTTTGGGCGGAGGCCGGTCTCCCGACCAGCCTGGAAATGGTATGAAATCGAGCCTGGAAGCCTCTCTTACAGTGGGAGGTCTGAATAGTTACCATTTATTTCACCTGGAACCCGATATGCGCTTTAAAACTCGATCGATTATCTCGTTTTCTTTCATTTCTTCTGCAACTTGGGATGCTATCCATTCCCTTCCCAATACCATAAAGTGCACTCTGTCTTTTTTTAGCAACCTTTCGGGAAGAGTTTTGTTCTTTAAGTTTGATATCTTCTTTTCTAAGTTAATATAAAGAATATTGTGTTCTTTTGACATTTCATCGAGTACTTTATGGTAATAAAGCTCATTTTTAGGTTCCCTTTCCGGGGCAAGGGGCAGGGTTACGAAGACAACCTCAAAGTCGTGCTTTTTACCCATCCTTATTATCTCGTTTATATTGTCCCTGTATTCATCAAGCGATACACGATTGAAAACAGGACGTTTATCAGATGTATATTGCAGTTTTTTACGCAGAATATATCGACGCAGAAGGAGATAAATCTGTGATTTGTACAAAACTTTTCTCAAACCCTGGATAAACTTACTGCAGACAAGGGCATCTCTGTCGCGCGCGTAAGCCAAATTCCCGTCATGTATATCGAAAGCAAGGGTAACAATGTCAGGACTGAATTGCTTCACAGTATTTTTCAACATAATCAGTCCCTGGTATGAGGTATATCCAGGCACTCCGCCGTTCAGAACTTGTATGGGAATGTCGGGGTATTCTTTCTTCAGCTTCTTTTGTATCTGTTGGGGGTAGCATGACTCAGATGTAGCTGGAGGCTCAATATTACCTGAGGTTCTTGAGTCGCCAAGGCATAATATTCTTACGGTTCCTTTTGGTTTTTCTATAGAGTATTTTGTAGGGTGAAGTAAATTATAAGTGGAATTTGAATTATTTTTGTCAATAAAGCGTCCACACATTCCCGGTTTTGGCTTCCAGAACAAAACATTGTCGGGAGTAAAATTCTGGTAGGGATGATATTTGACATATACTTGCAAAGAAAGCTCAAGAGCGCCAAAGAAAAATATCACGATAAATATATTCAAAAGAATTGTATAAAAAAGTTTCTTTTTTTTGGCTTCAGCCGGGATCGGATTAATGAATCTTTTTCTTGCAAAATACTGAATTATTATAACAAATAAAACAAGCGCTACAGCCGCCCAAAGGGCGAATCGCATCACATCGGCCGGCGGAATTCCCGGTATTGCCGTTGTATAAGCGCCGGGAGTATCGTCCATGAATGAACTGGGGATATTCGGATCGGATTGGGCGATAAAATTTGTAATTAAATTCAGCATATTCATTGTTTCAGCATATTCAACTTTTTTTTGCCGGCTTCCTTCACCTGTTTAGCATTAATCTCTGGGATTATCGGAAAAATATCGAGAGATATTGATGCATGTGAAGTAATATGGAATTTTTCAAGAAGCACAGGAGAAGGAGTTATTCCTGATCCGGGAAACCATAAAAAAATAATGGAAATTATAATTTCTCACATAAGTGCTGATTTTGACTCCCTGGCCTCGATGGTGGCGGCGCAGAAGCTCTACCCACAGGCAAAGCTTTATTTTACAGGGTCCCCGGAGCAGCCTGTCAGTGATTTCATGCAGCTTTACAGGGATTTCATCACGGTCAAGTTTGCCCGCAATCCGTCCGGTCTGCCAGTGAAAAAACTTATTATTGTTGACTGCCGGAACCCGAATCGCCTGGGTGATTTCCGGGATCTTGTAAACAGCCCACAGGTTGAGGTTCATATATATGACCACCATCCGCCTTCCCTTGAAAGTATAAAGGGAGATGTCAATATCATCGAGAAAGCGGGGGCTACAACAACCATCCTCATGAAAATGCTCCTGGAGAAAAAAATCTATCTTTCTCCTCTCGAAGCTACGCTCATGGCTCTTGGTATATATGAAGAAACGGGGTCGCTTCTTTTTACCGGCACCACTCCTGACGACGCGTTTGTGGTTGGCAGACTCCTGGAGATGGGCGTCAACCTGCAAGTCGTCTCCGACTTTGTGCTTCATTATCTCAACGAGGAGCAGAGGAAGATTTTAAATAAGCTTATCCTTTCATCAACCGTTATGAAAATAAAGGGATTCAGGATATTGACCGCAAGATGCCGGGTTGATGAATATGTCGATGGGATTGCCCTTGTAGCTCACCGGTTAAATGATCTCGAACGTCCCGACGGACTCTTTGTGCTGGTTGAAATGGCGGGCAGGATATATATCGTGGGGAGATCCATAAGGGGAGAGATAAATGTTAACAGGATTCTCAAGTTCTTTGGAGGCGGAGGACATCCCACCGCCGCCTCGGCTGTGGTGAAGGGCAAACTCATGAGCGATATTGAATATAAGCTGAAAAAGACACTTCAGCGATATGTAAAGTCTATCATAAGTGCGGGGGATGTTATGTCTTCTCCTGTAAAGATACTTGAGCTCAAGGAGGGAATGCTCCTTAACGACGCATTTTCTGCGATGAGAAGAGTTGGACATTTCAACCTTCCTATTATGGAAAACGGGAAACTGGTGGGAATCGTGGATAGAACCGATCTGGACAAGGCAAAACATCATGGATATGGTAAAGCTCCTTTGAATGTCTATATGTCAAAACCTGTGACCACAACAGGCCCCGATGCTTCAATTTATCAACTTCAGAATCAGATGATGAAAAAGGGGATAGGATGCCTTCCCGTTCTTAAAAACGACGTGCTTATAGGGATTGTTACACGCCAGGATGTGCTTGAAGCTATATACAGGAGAGATCTCGACCGTCACAGGAAGAAGGACAGGCCCATCGACAGGCTCAAGAAGCTTCCCGAGTTTCTACGCAAGATGTTGAAAGTATGCGGAATTGTCGGGGACAAGCTCAAGATGCGGGTCTTCGTTGTCGGAGGGTTTGTGAGAGACCTGCTGATGGGGGTTGAGAACCTGGATGTGGATATTGTCGTGGAAGGAGACGGGATCCTGTTTGGCGAGCAACTTTCCAAAAAGCTTGACGGGCGGGTGAAATCTCATGAAAAATTTGGAACATCGGTGGTGGTTCTTCCCGACGGAATGCATATCGATGTGGCATCATCCCGCACCGAATATTACACCAGACCCGCCGCACTTCCTGACGTGATGGAGTCTTCAATTAAGCAGGATCTTTACCGCAGGGATTTCACAATAAACGCCCTTGCAATAAGGCTCAACCGCAGATTCTTTGGGGAGCTTCTCGACTTCTTCGGATGCAGAAAAGATCTCCGCAACGGCGTGATAAGGGTGCTTCATCCCATGAGCTTCGTGGATGATCCCACAAGAATATTGAGGGCGGTAAAATTTGAGCAGAGGTATCAATTCCATATGGATCAGGCCACCGAGAACCTGCTCAGGGACGCCCTTTCAAAGAATATATTCGATCTCGTCTCCCCGGAAAGATTCAGGAATGAGTTTATTGAAATCCTTGAAGAGGCAAGGCCACTGCCGGCGATAAGAAGGATGGACAAGTTGAGAATTCTCCGGTTGATCAACAAGAATATCGACCTGGATTCAAGAATGATCGATGTCTTCGAAGCTATCACAGCCATACTCGTGAAATACGTTGATATCGTGAAAAAAGAAGGCGTGAAACAATGGGTTGTTTATTTCAACGCCCTTGTAATGAGGCTCGATCCTCTCGAAATTATTGAAATTGCCGAAAGGTTCCGGATTCCAAAGAATATTGTTAACAGGGCAGGATTTGATAAGAAAGAAATTCACGATATAATCAGGACATTATGCAGTCGGACCCTGAAAGTAAGCGAGCTTTACCGCACACTTGAAGGATTCTCCCTTGAAACACTGTTTTTTATTATGGCTCGTGCAAGAACCAGGGTAGTCAGGACAAAAATTGCACAGTTTATCCATACATATCGTCACATAAAACCAATGGTCGGGGGCAACGTTCTCAAGGAGTGGGGAATCCCGACAGGCCCTGCATATAAGGAAATTCTGCGAATCCTGTTCGACGCCCAATTGGACGAGATGCTTACAACATTGGAAGGGGCAAGGGAGTTCTATAATACAAGATTGAAGTCGCTATTGGGAAAAGGGATAAGGGAAAAGGGATAAGGGAAAACGGAGGACGGAGGTTGGATGGAGGATTTGTTTTTCAACGCAGAGTCCGCAGAGTCCGCAGAGTCCGCAGAGATTTCGCAGGGGGAATGGATGACGCAGGTCTGATTTGTTTATTCACCACGAAGCCACGGAGAACACGAAGAAAATGAATAAAAAAGGATGCCGGATCTGTAGGAGGGACGTCCCCGTCCCGATAATCGGATGACGCAGGACTGATGTTTTTTTACCGCAAAGACCACAAAGGGATTCGGAAAATGGATAATGCAGCCCGGAGTGTTTTTTCAACGCAGAGAACGCAGAGATTTCGTAGGGGGAACCGAATCTGTAGGAGGGATTTCCTAATCCCGATAAACGGATGACGCAGGACTGATGTTTTTCTTCACCACAAAGCCACCCTGAAATAAATTCTAATCTTTATATACAATTAACGTAACTGTTCACCCCCATGCAGAAAATAATTTAAAAAATTTTCGATTGTTTGCATGAGTTTTCCTTTCTCTGTGTAATATATATGGTATGAAGAAAGGGCAGG
>JAIORV010000043.1 GCA_021107945.1 Vulcanimicrobiota bacterium
TCTCCTCTTTTTCTTCTCTCAGCGACCTCTGCGCCCTCTGCGGTGAATAGTTACCTTTCTTTTATCATATTATCACTTCTCAAAAGCTTCATCAGGTTTCTCTTTCTTTTGTGTTTTTGATTGATAGACTCAATATAATCATCCCATTCTTTTTCCCTTCCGCATTCTTTTAGAATTTGCCTGATCTTCTTGAGGTACTCAAAAGCTTCCCCATAGAATCCGGATCTCGTGTTATCAATAAGATTTTCCGGGATACTTTTAAGGATCTCGATTGAAAATTCCTGATGAGATTTAAATAATAATCGAGCTATTACAAACTTATTGTCATTATTAAAGTAGAAAGATCTATCTGAGGACATGAGTCCCTTGTACCAATGCATGAGATCATTGTTTCTATTTTCCTTCATGGCGATATCAATCAAGAGAAAAAACTGGGGGAATCCATGAGCAGTGTGTGAATTAATTTTTTTGAAATTTTCCGATATGGGGAGGGGCCATGGAGGAAGCTTTTTATTTTTGCCTTTTGATTTTTCAATACCCTCACCGGGTTTCTTTTCCGTTTCAAGGTAATGAAGAGCATACACCCTAACTTCCTCTTTGATACCAGCTTTTTCAGAAACTTTCAGGAGTTCATTATAACTTCCAAGAGATGGTTCCCTGAAGAAGTCCTCCGCCAGTAAAAGGGCCAATTCCTTCCAATCTCCCTTTTTCTCCTGGATTTTCCTGTAATATCCAGATAGGTCCCTCATCGCAGAGAGATGTTTACCCTCGGTCGCTTTAAGTCCCTTCCTTGCCCATTCATCGGCCTCATCCCATTTTCCCTCATTAATAAGGATTTTTACAAGCCTGTTGTAGTTACCGCTCAACTCAGCTTCCTTTTTACACAGGGGTATTATTTCATCATCCCTGTCAGCGTTTTCCAGCGCATTTATCAGTTCCCCGGCAATGTAACTCCAGTTATAACTCCCATAGTCATATACTTCTTTTTCCTTTCCCATATCTTCAAGCCTATCCGTCAGGATATCTGCAACCTCGCTCCAGGCTTCCACCGGGAATTTCACATCAAAGTAATTATCTATCGCCCCATCAGTAATGCCGAGATAATCTTCAAATTCAATATCAATAATCTTGATTATCTTCTCGGCAGGTTTTAGAGATGATTTGGCCAGCGCCTTAAAAAAGAACGGCATACAGGATTCAATCTCCGCCTGAGTTTCCCCATCATCATTGCTTCCCTCGATCTGGGAGGAACCCCTGTCGATTATTTTTTCTCCCAGCGGTATTACTCTGTCAGGATGCCCCTTTTCGAGAAGCGCTCTTAACCCTTCCCGTATATGAGAATAGTCGGGAGTATATCCCTCCTCGTTCCAGTGATTACGCCATCCGGTTTCCGATGAGACCTCCTCTATCTCTTGCAACAGACTCTCAACAAGTTCATCAACGGAGCCTGCTTCAAGCTCTATGCGGTCGAAAAGATATTGCCTTGCCGGGTGGATGCGATCAGCTATCTTCCATATCATGTCAACAAGCTCATCTTTTGTTTTCGTCTCGAGGTATTTCTGTAGTCTATCCCTTGGATCCACCGGCTCCCCACTGATTTTACCGTAAGTTTTAATAACACCGTCCCATTCCATGTCCAGGGTCGCCAATCTCTCGTCACGTATGTTTGCGGCGGGGATATTCTCACCTTTTTCCTTCTTTTTTATATATTCGATTCCCAGGGCAACCGCATGTTTACATCTACCCTCGAATGGACATGAGCATATGTGGGATAGATCTCCATCTTCCATTTTTATCATGGTGACGTATTCTTTACTTCCATATACACTTGCTATAACGGCCCCGGAGGGTGTCTTGACAAGGTCTTCGACCAATCTCCGGCGCCCGTAGCTCTCCCCCCTGGATACAATTTCCGGGCTTGTCCATCTATAGAGAGTTTCAAGTGTGAGATTGTCAAGAGTATCGGTTTTTGCAATTTTTGCACTCAAGATAAATTACCTCTTCTTAAGTAACTATTCACCGCAGAGGACGCAGAGTTTTAAATGAAGTTAACACTTCAGACAATTATTAATTCCATTAAATCTGGGTGGAGGTTGGTCTCCCGACCAGCCTAAAACGTTGTAAAATCGTGCATTAGAAGTCCCCTACAAAGATGGGTTGAATAGTTACCTTCTTGATTTTTAATATTCCTCCATGAAAATGAAACGCCATCATCTATCGGATATCGGATACTATTTTTTGAGAAGTAATATACAACATTCTTAATAAAAAATATAGATCCTTCTGCAATTCTTTGGATTTATAGTGGCTGGAAAACCGCTCATGAATAATTGCTCGGGCTAAGGCCAAATTCTCCGATTTATCTCTGTGCACTCTGTGTTCTCTGTGGTAAAAAAAACATAGGGGCTGAACAGTAACCATATCTAAAGAAGAAGAATCCAATTAAAAGGAAGAATTCCAATTATGTATAATATAAAACTTGAAAGGAAATACTTATATATAAATGCGCATTAAAAGGTCTTTTTTAATATACATAATACCCCTTATAATGATTGCCGCTTTTGCCATGTCGGGTTGCGGCGGTGGAGTAGACGCGGAAGCTATGCCGGGTGACTCGGTAGAATCCGCTCCTCAAACGATAGATACTTCAACGCGGAAGAATCAGGATCCGGCAAAATGGACATACCTTGTCTATATTGCCGCCGACAATGATCTGGAGCCTACTGCATGGCAGAATATAAGCAAGATGGAACAGATAGGTTCCAACGATTCCGTAAACATTGTGGTTCAGTGGGATAACCGGGGAGAATATGGAAACGAGGGATGTAAAAGGTATTATATCACCGGGAACCCCGAAACCTCCCCCGGCAAGGTTACTTCGCCTGTTATAAAGAACCTTGGAGAAATAAATTCCGCTGATCCTGACGAGCTTGTGAATTTTGTCAAATGGGGAATGAAGAATTATCCCGCAGAGAAATATGCAGTTGTTTTATGGAATCATGGAACAGGATGGAGACGGCCTTCTGAATCGGAAAATTACCCCGTGGCAAGGGGAATATGCTTTGATCAGACTTCCAACGATTTCATGACGGAATCCGAGTTGAGAGGCGCATTCAGGGAAATTTATTTTATCAGGGGAGATAAAATAGATTTCATCGGGATTGATGCCTGTCTAATGGGAATGACCGAGATTGCATATAGCTTGAAGAACTACGGAAAATTTATAACTTTCTCCGAATCTTCAGTTTATGGTTGGCCCTATCACTACATCCTGGGAGACCTTACCAACGCGCCGGAATTTGACGGCAAAAGGTTATGTAAATCAACAGTGGAGAGATTCAGGCAGTATTGGACGGAAGAGAGTGTCGAATATTTCACAACAATCAGTGCGGTTGACCTGGGGCAGGTGGATTCACTGACATTGTCCGTAAATGAATTTTCCATCCTTGCCATAAATATAATGGATGAAGAGGGAGATGAAATAAAACGTTCAATGCAGGAGACCGAGAGTGTTGATGACATTTTTACTGATTTTCGCGATCTCAACCTGTTCATGCAAAAAATTGTAAAAAATGTTAAGAATCCTGATTTAAAAGCAAGTGCCGGTCGGGTAAGCGAGGCAATAACCCGTGCCGTTATTTATGAAGCACATGGCGAGCGTTTTTCGACTAAGACAGCAGGATTGACAATATGGATGCCGAATGAAGGTATATACAATGAATTCTCCTCAGAATATTCAGTACTTCCCTTCAGTCAGATCGCCATGTGGGATGAATTCCTGGAAAAAGTAAGATAATAATTTCTTCAATATAAAATTATTTAAAACGGTGATAATATAATGGTGGATATTGTCCAGTATTTGAAAGAAGTGGTTGAGCGCGGAGGATCCGACCTTCATATAAGCGTCGGCTCTCCTCCTATGATGCGACAACATGGCGAATTGATAAAGCTCGAGAAGCAGATCCTTACCGATGAGGACACAACAATGCTTCTGTCCGATCTGATAACGGATGATCTGATGGAAGAATTGGAAAGATACAGGAGCATTGATTTTGCCATCGAAATTCCCCTTGCAGGACTCATACAGAGGTATCGCTGTAATATTTTCTTTCAAAAAGACGGGATGGACGGCGTCTTCCGTGTAATTCCCCGTGAAGTACCCACACTCAAGGAGTTGAATCTTCCTAAAAACGTTGAAGAGCTCGCATGGTATAAAGACGGCTTGATCATGATAACCGGTCCCACCGGATCGGGAAAATCAACGACAATATCGGCTATCGTCGATATGATCAACTCCACACAGTCCAGGCATGTTTTTATAATAGAAGATCCTATTGAATATGTCCACTCCGACAAACAGGCCATTATCCATCAGCGGCAGATCGGTCTTCATACCCTGTCTTTCAAGAGAGCCATCAGGGCGGCAATGCGCGAGGATGCCGATGTGATAGTGGTAGGAGAGATGAGGGACCTGGAGACGATTGAGCATGTACTTACCGCCGCAAGTGTCGGACATCTTGTGCTGGCGACCATGCATACACCCAGCGCCCCGAAATCAGTGGAGAGATTCATAGAATTCTACCCATCATCACGACAGAATACAATCAGAATGATGCTTGCAGACTGTCTCAGAGCAGTGGTCGCCCAACAATTGATACCAAGAGCCGATGGCTTGGGCAGAATACCCGCCGTGGAGATCATGATCAACTGCCTGCCAATAGCCAACCTGATCAGGGATTTTAAAACTCATCAAATTCCCTCGGTAATGCAAACAAGCAAAAAAATCGGGATGGTATCAATGGACGATTACCTCATGAAACTTTATAAAGAGGGAAAGATTACCGCCATAGAAGCTTTTGAACATTCAATCGACAAGAAAAAACTGGAATCGGTACTAAAACCCTCTCGTCCCAGGAGATATGAAAATGAAGTCAAATCCTGAAAAACATAAAAAAGATATAAATGTCGAGTTCCGCTCGTTTCTTGCGGCGCTTTCCGGAGAAGCAGCTCCGGCTTCTATTCCCACAGGCAAAACAAAGAGACAGGCACACAGGTCTGTTACCAAGCGTCCTACTGAAACGAAAAAAGCTCCCCCCCCTGATATGTTGATTGCCGACGAAGCTACTTCCCTTATAGACAATGAAATCCCCCAGGCGCAACCCACATCAATACTGGGGGTTAAGAAAAATAAATCCGGGAAGAAAACCGCCGATATCACTCCCGACACCGGAGATCTTGAGCAGGATTCTCCAGTTTCATCCACATCCGAGAGGATCACACTTTCGCATGTATCCGTGAGAGCGCAATTTACAATAGAGCAACTCCTGGAAACGATGATCAGGGAAAATGCCTCGGATTTACATCTTGCCACAAATGCTGTCCCGGCACTCAGAATAAACGGTGAAATCAACAGACTTCAACTTCCGGATCTCGATCTCGAAATGAGCGAAGAGTTACTTTTCCCATTTCTGACGGAAGAACAAAAAGAACTGTTTGAGGAGGAAGGTGACTTTGATTTTTCCTTTGATTATATGGGCAAGGGAAGATTCAGAGTCAATTATTTCAGGCATCACAGGGGAATTGGGGCACTGTTCAGATATATCCCGATTGAAATTCCAACCCTTGAATCTCTTGGACTGCCGCGAGTGGTCAATAACCTGATCAGGTTTAAAAAAGGATTAATTCTTGTCGCCGGCCCCGCAGGCAATGGGAAGACAACAACAATCGCTTCCATGATCAATGAAATTAACAGAACGCAGAAAAAGCGGATCATTACACTGGAAAGCCCCATTGAATATGTATATAAAAACAACAAGAGTCTCATCTCACAAAGAGAGATCGGCACAAATGTAATTAGCTACTCGGATGCTCTATGGGCGGTGTTAAGGGAAGATCCTGATATTATTATGTTAGGTGAGTTATGGGAAACCGATGATATAAAACAGGTCTTGAAGATTTCGGAGACGGGACACCTGGTAATAGCATCAATGCAAACAATAGACTGTACAAATGCTATAGAAAGACTGGTACATGCGTTCCCTGCGGAGGAGAAAGAACAGATCCGCATAATGGTCGCCGAGTCACTGGTTGGAGTTATCGCCCAACAGCTAATTCCCAAAGATGACGGGATGGGCAGAGTCCTTGCCGCCGAGATACTTCTTGCCACAACAGGGCTCACTACAATTATAAGGGAAGGGAAGTTTAACCAGATACCCTCGATTATTCAAACAGGTGGAAAGCTGGGAATGACGAGTCTTGACCAGGCTATTATGACTCTTGTTGAAAGAAGGGTAATTTCAAAGGAAATGGCTTCAAATTATATACACATAGAAAGTCCGTTACATATAGAAAATCCGTATTAATGGGAAAAGGGAAATGGGAAGAAGGAAATGGGGATCGTGTCTTTCCCCAATTTAACAATTTATAGGATTGGGAGAAAGTGAAGCTATAGTTTTATCCAATGAGAGGGACTTGCCCTTGCTTTGTGGTGATAAACAGGATACCGCATGCAACATAGCGATAGGGACGTAGCGCGGGTTTTCAAACCCGCTAATCGTCTTCTAATCCGACGCCAATGACCGTCAAAATATACCGCCCAATATTGAGATAAATCATCAAACCGTTGTTGTGTTATATTCTCGAGTGGCAAACAAATTCGCAAACCTAAAGGTTTGGGCTACAAGGTTTGAGCGTTCTCTGCGGTGAATAGTTACAATAAAGATGAAAAAAGATACCAAACTCAAGACTTGATCCCCGCATTTTTTTTCTTCCTTCTCGATTCAGGATTCACAATGTTAAACATTTCTTCAATGAACTCCGGGAGACTGTCAAATTGTATCTGCCCCTGGAGCCAATAAATAAATGCGCCCTCCATATTCTCGATCCTGAGCATCATCCCCGGCCGATACTTATATTCGATTCCCCATACACTGACGATTCCCCCCTGGATTGCCTTTACCTGGCCGAATGTGAGGTAGAGCCTGTCGGAGGAATCAATCGCCTTTGAAACTCTCAAGCTCCATGAACCATAAGGGCCGAACTCAAAAGACATTTCCGACAGGTTGAGCGCTCTTCCAAATTTTTGTGTAATCGGCGCCAGGAAAAGGCTCTGGAAATAATTTGTCAGAACATTCATGGCGATATTTCCACTAGTCAGGCTATCCGTGCTGCCGGTGGATGCCGCTCCTATAAACGTGCTCGCAACAATCAATCCCATTATGTCATTTCTTGGCAGGCTGGGTATGGAATAAATCCGCAAATTTGCATTTGCCAGCGAGTCGGTGCCAATTCCATCATTAGGATCCGGCACCAGGGCTTTTTTCAGATCCTCAAAGTCACCCTTGTAACTCATATAAATGTCAATTCCATGAATTGTCGTCTCAGCATTAAAATCCAGGTTAGGATTGGGAGGATCCTGTCCCTTGAATTGAATTGCGCCCTTTGTTAATTTGAAAGGAGCGGCAAGTAAAGGAATATTCAGAGTTCCATTGACAAATTCCAACTTACCGTCAAGACTTAACCCATGCCCGAGCTTCCTTGTTATGCCGAGAGTTCCGGCGGTCTTGACAAAAAGTCCCTTGTAATCAAACCAGACATCCTCCCCCAGGACAAGCTGAAAATCCCTTATCTCCGGGAAAAGCAAATTAATGATTCCGCTTTTTTCTTCAGGCGCAGTTTCTTTTTCTTCATTTTTGCCGATATCTTTTCCCCTGTCTTCATTTGTCTTATTTTTACCGCTCTTTTCTTTTCCTGAATCCTCAGGTAAAATCTCCGACAGGTTATTCAGTTGACCTTCAGGCAATGTCAAAGTTGCATTCTTTAACCGGAGGTAATCTTTTGGTGTGGCATTGCCTATAACCGGATCATCCTGTGATCCCTTGAGTGTTATTTTTGTGTCGATTTTGCCACTTACCAGTTCTGGAATCAGAACAAGCAGATTTTTGCCGTAAAAGATAAAATTAAGGCACTCCACTCTGAATTTCTCATCAGATAACAAGGCAAAGCCTGTTGCTGTGAACGAACCCTGTCCCATTTTTCCCGAGAGGGCTTTTACCGAGAACCTCTTTCCCTTGAAGTCTATAATCGCAAATATATCCTGGATGGGATTCTGCATAAATGAGAATTTCAACATTCCCTTTCTTATGTCGGTTTTTCCTTCTATGCTAATATCAGGATATTTGCCGGTTATTGACAGACCCCCTGTAAGTGAACCTGAAGTTTCCTGAATATATGGTATAAAAAGCTTAAATACATCCAGGTTGTTTTTCCGGATATCAGTGGCAATCTTCAATTCACCCGTATTTTCAATCGTACCGTTTCTTATGGCAAGAGGAATCTTACCCTTGAAAGTAATAGCTTCTTTATCCTTCCTGAACTCCAGGTCATTAAAGGATATTACCCCCTTATCCGCGGTAAAGTGTCCTCCCAGCTTGTCAAAATCCAATCCCATTAACTTGCCTTTATGAATATATGTGCTGGATACCATATCCGGGGTTTCCACATTTCCGGTTATAAAAGTACTGCTGAATATATCTCCGCTGATAATTCTTGTCTGGGGAACAAACGGGTGGAATATTTCAACAGGCAGGTTATTGACCTGCGCGCCTATCATCACTTCATTCTTATCGCTGTTTATCTCGCCGGATATCAGGGCATGTGATTTGGCGGCAAAATATTCAAATCTCTCCAGCTTAAAAATCCCTTTCTTGTAATTCAGATAAGTGTCGATTCTGTCGAATTTATCCTCTCCCATATTGCCGTTGCTTACCTGTATAGCAAGGTCGAAATCGGGACGGGGAAATGAGCCAACGAGGCTGAATTTGCCGTCGGCGGTACCCTTGAACTTATCTTGATAGGAGTTATCTATCAGATCCAGGATTTTACCGATCTTCACTTTGTTAACCTTTGAATGCAAGTCAAAAACAGGAGGCTTCCCATCTTTCCCAAACCAGCCATCCATGTTCGAAGGTATTCTGCCGTCGGGGAATGATATTGATCCTGTCAAATCCCAGGAGCAGCCTTTATCCTGAAGGAATAACGGATTGAAAACAATGCTGTTATTTACCCATTGAATCTTGCCATTTATCCTGTCAAAGCTTTCCTCCCTGACAAACAGATCATCCACGCCAAAATCCAGGTCTATCAGGGGTTTTCCAGACTTCCCTTTTATGCTCAGCTTAAATGCGCCATTACCTGAAATATCCTCAAATCTATCCGAGAGAAGATTGATTTTGGAAAGGGGAAGATTATCGGTCTTGAAGTCAAAGTCGAGATCGGAGTTTTGCATTTTACCACTACCGGTAATTTTTGAACCGTTAATTTTTGCAATCATATCTTCAAGAGTAATAGAGTTTGCCCCGGACCTTATCTTCATATCCAGGCTTGATATTGTCTGACCGTATATACTCGCCGGAGATACAGACAGATCGCAGTTTATTGACGGATTCTTTAATGTCCCGGATGCTATAATCTTGCCGGAGATTAAGCCGCTCGCAGGCACATTTTTCCAGGGAGTAAACGAGAGAAGCCTTTCAAGTTTACCGTTTTTTGCATTCACATTCAGGTTAAAAGTCATCCCGTTGCGGTAATTTATTGCTCCCGATCCATTATAACCTCCAAGGGGTTGTACAAGCTCAAATTTACTAATTTGCGCACCCGAACCGTTAATTCCGAAATTTGAGCTCAGGGAGAAAGGCTCATGATTTATCAGTCCGTCCGACACCATCAATTTGCCCTTCCAACTGGGCGACTTCAGACTCCCTGTTATAGCTCCGTCAAGCTCCGCCGTTCCCTTTATAAGGTCCCATCTCATCGTTTTTCTTATGTCGGAGAGAGAAATTCCCATGGAGGAGAGATTAATCTTATCACCCATTACTCCCATATTCAGATTCTGACTTTTCACCTTGAGGTTTAATTTCCCTGAATTTAAATTCACGGTACCCTTGATATCGGCGTCCAGAACAGGGGTCAAAGCTGCCATTTCCGCAGATCTATTCATCGGTTTAAGACTTAAATGTATAGGAAATCCGCCCTCGCCGGTCTTCTTCAATTGAAAATAATTATTATTTTTCCATAGCGGTGGAAGCCCCTTTACAGGGGAATAAAGACCGATCAATGACGAGGGAGAGCCTATTTTTACAGGCTTTATTACACTGACCCTCCAACCGTCAACCGTGTATGTGGCGCTCTCCATTAAATATGGCAGGTAATACATACGTGCAAATGTCGTGGTGGGTTGAACCTTTGAAATATCCGCGCCCCAATAATCGGAAATCCCGAAGAGATACTGAAGGTTTGCCAACTCCCTGTTTCTTCCCGGTTCTTTTATATATCCCGCCCAGTAAGTATCGTCAAGCTTCAGTAAGCCATTGGAGTAGCTTAATAATCCTCTTCCTGCGTTTACTGGTAATCCCAGCACTTTTCCCTTTTTCATTTTTGTAATAAAGCTTGTTTTAAAGCCGGCAGGAGTTCCCTTGCTCTGGACTATTATATCGCCACGTCCCGGCTTCACCTCGCCCTGATTATCACGGGGAATAAACTCCGCCAGGTCAACATTCCGGCCGATAATGTTTGCACTGAAACTTAATCCGTTGCCCGTTCCGACTCTTCCAAAACCCGCTATTTTCCCAAGAGATCCCTCTCCCGTCATACTCCAGGAGTATTTATTATCAAGTCCCGACAAAAAGCCTGACACATTGATTCTTCTCCTGGATGGAAGTTGTGAAAAATATGGAGCGATGGAATTCAGATCCGATGTTGCAAGTGATTTGGCATAATAGACCATCTGCATGGAAGCTTTATTATCCAGTTTTGCCCAACCAGAAAGGTTTACCCGGGAATTTTGAATATTTGCGACGGCGTCTCCAAGCACCAGGATGTTTCCAAAATATATGAATCTTCCGGAAGAATCGCTGACCTTATTTCCATCATAACTGATATCACCGTCGGAAAAAGAGCCTACTGCGATAGGCGAAGTGAAATATCCCAGGACATGAGCGTCTATATTACTTCTCATGCTTGCATTTGAAAGCGAAGGGATCAATTTTGTGGGAAAATCAAAGTTTCTGGCATTAAGACTAAAATCCATGTAGTTATTTTTAAGATCCAGCAAGCCTCCGGTACTCGTGAGAACACCGCCGTTTTTTACCACATTGAGATTATAGAGCATAATCTGCTGATCATCATAGAAAAAATGTGTACTGCCACTTCCAAGAAAAGTCTTTGAATATTCCATTCCCTTGAATGATGAATTTCCAAAAACAAGTGGATCTTCCAATGTGCCGACAATTTTTATATCAAAATCAGCGGAGGCCTTCACTTCATAATCGGGAAAAAATATTTTCACAAGAAGTCCCACATCAGCGTTTTCCCCGTTCATTTCTACAATCATCTCGGGATCTTTATCAGGAATGATGTTTACCCATCCAAGTCCTTTAATACTTCCGCTTTCCCAGTTGACATTTTTGAGATTAAATTTCAGTGCGTTGTTGAAAAAAGAGAACTCAAATTTCCCATTTTCCAAAGTCTCATGCTTTACAACCCGTTTTATATATGAGGTTTCCGCCCCTTCTTTTTTATCTGGGGATATTGGAGGCCATTCATACCCCACTTTGATTTTCTTGAATCCTAAATTACCCTCAACAACAGGATTTTCCAGAAATCCTGATAACTGGATTTCTATCGAAAGATTGCCTGATAATTTAAAGGGCAGGGATTTAAAAAAAGAATGATCTTTAAATTTTTCCAATGGAAAATTCTGAAACCTGATATTCATCTTTGTTAAAGGTTTCAAGAGGCTGAAAACATCGCCATAAAAGGAAAACTTCGCGCCATTAATTGTTCCGGTTACATTTCTGAATTGAATCAGGTCTTTTGATATAATCAAATCGGCTGAGAGGTTTTTTAATGGGTAAGGCAGAAATTCAATATTAATATTCATGCTACCGTCATCAAGATGCGCCCTTCCGCTGATATCAATCGCCTGCAGAATATCCGCTGAAGAATTTATATTGTCACTTGCAAAGTCAATGTCCATGTTAAATGTTCCCCCGTTGACTTCAATAGTGGATTTACCCAGAATATATGAAGCCCATTTTTTCGCATCAATACGCCTACCCTTCAAATTTAACTGCATACCGGAAAACTCGCGGTTAAACTTACCGGAAATATAAACACTCGCTCCCTCATCCTTCAATTCCATTTTCAAATTTAACGGATACCATTTACCGGGTTTTATTTTCAACTCGCCGTCAACAGGGTCCGCTTTTACCTGAAAATTGATATTCCTATTATCACTGAAATCAAACTTGCCGTTGTGAATTCTTATGGAAAAATCAAAACCGGGCAATAAATCTTCATCTTTTTTCTTTTTTTCTTTCTCTTTAATAAGCTTTGACAGGTTCAAATCATCTTTTCCCATAAAATATGCAAATACTTCCGGTTGATATATGTCAACGGATTTTATTATCTTATGTCCCAGGGGGGTCTTGAAAACATCAAAAAGATTATATTTTATATCAATCTTTTTTACCGATACCCACTTCTCATCTTGCTCAGATTTAATAACAATATCTTCGATTCTTGCACCTGAAACGCCGATATTAACCTGCCCGAATTCAGCTTTGCCGTTAATATTATCGTTTACATAAAATTTCAATCCCCAGGCAAGAGCTTTCATTCCCACAAAATATAAAGCCACAAGAGATAGCAATATAATTATTGCAATAATAAGAATCTTCTTTTTTCTTCCCTTGCCAGGTTTCGCGGGCGTTCCGCCGGATTTGCCGTCTTTATCTTTTATGGAATTATTCTTTCCCGCAAAAAAGCCGCCGTTCTCATCAGAATCTTTTTCGGGAACATCCCCATTGACGCCTTTTTGCATATTATCGACGTTTTTCCCTGAGCCTGCACCGTTCTTGTTTTTTTCAGGCTCTTTATTTAAATTGTTATGATTGTTGCTTTCTTCCTGGCTCATTAATTCACCAAATAAATATTTTTAATAAAATAATCCGAGAATACAAACAAAGCGGGACATACACCGCCGCCTTTTTGTTCGCTATTCCAGCATTATTTCCTTTGCATGGAAGGAAATATGCAAACAAGTGGAACTTGCTCCACGCTTCTAAAAAACTCGCCATCTTTTATTCTCTTTTGGCTCTATAGAAATTTTTTCACATTTTCCCCGTATCCCTTGACAAAAATACATATGTAACCTACAATAAGAGATACGGTAGTAACCTTCAATGAAAAATCAGGAGGCAATAACATGCATCATAAAAATTCGGAATATAATGAATCCGGGAGCGAGAATAAGGACAGAGGCAATCTCACAGATCGACAGAGTCAGGTTCTCGGCTTTATCCGGGCTACCATTGAGCAAAAGGGTTATCCTCCCACGATACGGGATATTGCAAACCATCTCGATATAGTCTCCCTCAACGCTGTTCGGAGGCATCTTAAATCCATAGAGAAAAAGGGGTATATCCATGTGGAGCCCGGGAAATCAAGAGGTATCAAATTGCTTGATGAGGTTTCAAGTAGTCAGCAAGCAAAAGTACCCCTCGTAGGGAAAATCGCCGCAGGTCCGTTTTCCCTGGCGGATGAGGACATCGAGGAGCATCTTATTATGGACCCTGATTTCTGGGGAGAGCCTGAAGACCTTTTTCTTCTAAAGGTGAAGGGAGACAGCATGGAGCCCCACATTAAAGAAGGAGATATGGTGGTTGTAAAAAGACAGTCATACGCGGCCCCCGGTGAAATAATAGTCGCTCTCGTGGAAAACGAAGCAACGGTAAAACAGATTATTTTAAAAGACACCCGGTACTTTTTGCACCCGTTCAACCCTGCATATGAAGATATAAGCACAGGAGAGGATTTCAGGATCAACGGCAAAGTTACAGGACTCATCAGGCGATACTGACAGACCGGCGCCAACTGGAGGATGATGTTATGATAGAGCAAATAAAAGAGCCTGTTGATGTACTTGCAAGCTTCTCCGGTGGGCAGGTTCGTCCACGGGTGTTTTTATGGCGAAGACGAAAATATAAAATCGACACAGTCAACCTTGCATATTCCGCCAGGGACGGCAAAGATCCCATATTCTTTTTTGCGGTCTCCGACGGGATTAATTCCTATAAATTATCCTTCCACCCGGGGGATATGAAATGGAAGCTGTTGGAAATATACGTGGAAGGATAAAAGAAAAAAGAAAAAGGATAAAGGATACGTATTTCATATCCATTATCCTTAATCCATTATCCATTTCCCAGATAAAATTACAATCATTTTATAGGGTTGAATAGTTATATATTACTTTACATAGGGTTTATAAAATCTGATTGTCTTGATCGCTTTCATCAAAATTGGCTCATATTCTTTATATTTACCCTTTGGAGTCCCCAGTACAATTATCCGGGGAACTTCTTTTTTGATGAAAAATATCTGTCCCAGATCCTTATTGTTCTTTTTCATTTTTATATATATTGCATCATGCCCGGCAACCTTTATTCTTTTCTCATCGTATGGCTTTAAACCATCTTTTACTAACCGCTCCTTGTATGTAGCGAAATAGCCGTCAAGCTTTCCCTTGTAATAATCATCCTCCAAAAAAAGCAATTGTATCTTGCTATCCTTTGGGTTGGTGAATTTGATAAACTGTGATGTTACCTTAACTGTCCAGTCTTTTGGCGCATCAAATTTCACGCTGAACAGGTCGCATTCATAGGGAGCGAATTCGAACTTTGTATCCGCCTTTGATACCGAATTCAGGCAGGTAACAAGGATTGTAATCATAAAAATAATTAATATTAACTTTTTCAAAATTCTCTTCCTTTCGATATTATTTTCGTTCATTTATTCACTGTGGTTTTTCTATTCCCTGCATATCAGCATTTCATTTTTCGCGGCAGGTTCCGAATTTCCGATTTGAGACTGTTGAAGAAGTGGTTTTTCACCGCAAAGAGCGCAGAGTTCGCAGAGGATAACCGGAGAAAAAACATTAATATCTCTGTGTTCTCTGTGACCTCTGTGGTGAATGGGAAATGAGAAAAGGGAAACGGGGAAAGGGAAACGGAAAAAAGGAAAACACCGGAATCTTGAGGTTTTTCGACTTCCTCGTTTCCCACTTCCGGCATCCGGCATCTATTGCCCGTTCTCTACTTCTTTGTGGTTTTATTAAAATTCCAATATAAACGTTATTACTTATTGAAATCAGCTTCATCCTGCAGGTTATGTGAAGAATTCAGAGAAATACAGTGGGAAATATTAAAAACACCGGGGAGTGAATGTTTTGAAAAAAATTAACATGATAATCGTGATAATATTAATCGGACTGATTACACTATCGGCCGGCGCATATGCCCAGGAGAAATCACCGTCTCCCTCTCCTACCCCCAAAGCCGATTCCGGGGTTCCCACACCCACCCCACCCCTCGAAAATGTACCAGACAGCAAATTTATACAACCCCAGAAGGGTGTTTCAGGCACAGATTTCAGTATGAAGTTGAAAGACATAGAATCCCTCCTGGGTAGAGGAGAGATTCTTCCCGGAGAAACCGATTTCTCGGGTAATAGCTGGATTGACCTTGTTTATCCGAAGAAAATGCTCCGGTTCAAGTTCTTCAATGGCGAGTTGTCGATGATTATAATTGAAAACCCTGAGTTCGGAACAAAAGGCGGAACTCATGTGGGCGGATCCATCGGCGACGGCATAAGGGAATACGGACCCGATTTCAGACAGGAAAAATCAATCGTACAGTCGCCCGATCCAAATACCCAGGAATATGAATTGTTTTATGACAAAAAGGGCGTTGCATTTAAATGCAGGGGAAAGATTATACAGAAGATCAGGTTAAGAACACCATTCAAGATCAAGTCAAGAAAGAAGAAATAAACGGACAGAAGAGGGTAGCGAAAAATTATATAATCTTTGTTATTGAAAATCGATATTTTACCACAGAGGTCACAGAGATATAATTCAGAGATTCATATTTGCTATTATTCAGAATCCACCGCCTTGTCATCCTGAGTGGAATACGATCACCTTACTTCATGAATGAAGCCTTGGCAAGAACGGGACTTACTTACCTCCGATTTATTCCACAGCGAAGGATCTCATCCCCGTGGATCTACTTCAGAATAATCCTCTTTTTCATCAAGACTTACTCCATTAAACAATCAGGGCCGAGATTCTTCGCTGTGTCAATCACGAGCATCAAGAAAATCCCGTCTTTGAGAAAATCATTGGAGTAAAGTAACTCATTCTTGATCCGCTCAGAATGACAATTTGCAAGGCTTTTTTCAATAAGGAAGGATATCTTCCATTGGAATAAAGCATCAAAATTAAGGACGAAAGGTCATTATGACGGAGGCATAATAAATGCCTTCAAAGATTAGCTGCATCTAACTCATGATAAAAATATTACGTCTTACCCGGGCTTATAAATGTAAAGCTCCGGTTTATGGGAAGCTTTACTCCGCCTATTGTTACGGTTTTGGACTTTTTATCAACAACAATTTCGGATTTACTATCATTTTGTTTCTTTTCTTTACCCATATCAATCAATGCTGAATTTCGTGAATCTTCCGCTTTGATCTCCTCGCCCGATACCTGCAAAATTGCCTGTCTGCCATTATATTGATAGATAGTCATACTCCCGTCCCCGTGACTTTCAACCTTCGACATTTGAAAATCGTCAACGAAATTTTTTAACCATAATTCATTTCCGTCGGAATCAAACGCCTGCATGGTTGACCTGTGATAATTGTCCGGGATATCGGGATCCCCGGTATCTCTCAAGTTCGCCGTCATGACAAAAACATTGCCGTGGTTATTCATAAAAAGCGGCTGACCCTCATGTCCGGGCATTATCATCGGCAGTGGCTTGCTCCATTTTTTATTTCCATCCCCATCATACGCCATTAGCATTCTTTCAGTGCCAGGCATAT
Organism: Vulcanimicrobiota bacterium; assembly: GCA_021107945.1. Lineage (GTDB taxonomy): Bacteria > Vulcanimicrobiota > JAJTBE01 > JAJTBE01 > JAJTBE01 > JAIORV01. The sequence goes on from JAIORV010000043.1 coordinate 16,945, forward strand.
TATTCGCTCCACTTACGCCGGGACGGCCTGCTGTGGCATATATCGAGCCGTCGCGCCCCTGAACAAACCCTTTCAATTCTTTATAGCCGTCGGGAGTCAGGTTTACAGGCTTCTTTCCCCCGGGAGATACAAGATAGACAGGCCTCTGTTGGGGGTTGAACATTGACTCATGCTTATCTTTTAATGTGATGAGAAGACTTCCATCTGTGAGGGCGACCGGCGAGCTTTCCAACTCCTTGTCCCCATTTAAAAAATCCGGGTCTGGAATCTGTGGAAGAGAAACCTTTTTCCTGTCCCCCTGTTGATCAATGACAAAATAGTGAGGCTCATCCCCCTTGGGGCGACAATCATAAATATTCCCCACCTCGTCAAGTACCCGCTGATACTTCCAGCGATCCGGCACAGGTTCGCAAGGTGATAATTTTCCACCCTTCTCAACTCTTGTAACCTTATATACATTCTTTACATACATTCCGCCGTCAGGGTAGAACTTCAAGTTGTCACCATAGGGAGCGGCATTATTGCTTTCGAATTTCGCTTCCCATTTTTCTTTTCCGTCAGGTGTGAAGACTTTCAGGGTGTCATTTCCACCGTATGCGACAAAGCTACCATCAGGCGTGCTCTTCACACAGTATGCTCGAAAGTCAACCTCCCTCTCTTCTTTTGACGAGGGCGAGAAGAATGCAACCGTGTAATCAGAATGCCCTTTCTTAACCAGACTGTCGGAGTATTTTCTTATAGCGGCGGTTTCACCATTTGGCAGTCTAGCTATCTCGTTATACGAACATCCTTCTTTTTGCGGGAGATTGATATTAGATACGACCCTGTTTGCAATCTCTTTCTTCTTTACCTCCAGGTTTTCTTTAAAGCTCTTTTTTTGAAGAGTTGCCACCTTGATTCCCTCTTTCAACAAATCGCCCATCCCATCGGATTTTTCAAATGTATCCCTCGTATCAATCGAGGATCCCCCTCCGGCGATTCTTGAAATTTGCCTTCTTCCATCAATATTCTTCCCTGTAGGATTGATTTTCATTATAGCGCCCCCTTGTTTATCTCATAATTCTTTCAGTTTATTCCAGTGCTATGTTGCAGGAGTAGGACTTTGCTATATAATCTATGCTTACACGGCATATGAACAGCTCCATGTTTTTTCTTACTGTCATTAATATAGGTAACGATCTATTTCAAGCGATCCATGGAAAATACCTAATATGTCTATATTTCCGTCATATCTTAATCCGATGTTTCATTTCATCATTGCCGATTGTTCTATTTGCCTGAGAATCACCCAGACCACGCTCGATCATTCGGGCAAAGGCCAATTCGCGAAGAACTTCATCATAAGAGCTATCATCGGGTTGTTCCTGAATAATTTTGGCTATTTGCTCTTTTGCCGAGGGCATAATGCCACCTCCCATATTCGCCACATAACAGATATTAAGTCCTGATAACTACTAAACTTTTCTTCTTTCGTATCGCTCCTGTAATAAATGAATTGCATATAGATATCCAAAAGTATGACGACTAATTTGTTTTGCTATTTCATTCAACACTGCCTTTATAATACTAAATTCGAAAACAATTTGCAATAAAATCCTATTTTTGGCAACCATTATGCCCCCTGCAAAGTCATATAGAACTCGTTCTGAAACAAGTTTATCGGGACGGGGAAGTCCCTCCTATGAGGGAAATGGGAAAGGGGAAAGGGGACGTGGGAAACGAGATCCGTTATCCGTCATCCGTTATCCGTCATCCATTTTCCATTTTCCATTTATCGGGACGGGGACGTCCCTCCTACATCCTTACCTCCGGCATCTGGTTCCTGGTCTTCGACTTCTGTTATCGGGATGGGGACATCCCTCCTACATACCTGGCCTTCGACATCCGACTCCTGTCCTCCGGCATCTGGCTTTTTATCTCCGACTTTTGCCTGGGGGTTCTTTCCTATTAATTTCAAGATAAGGAAAAGCGCAGCTGTGCAAACAACCATCGAGATAAATGGATTCAGGCCATATCCTGAAGGTATGGAGCCAAGGAATGTTCCCACGGCGGCAACTGTCAGGGCATAAGGCGCCTGGGTTCGTACGTGGTCAATATGATCGGAACCTGAAGCCATCGATGACATGATGGTTGTGTCGGAAATGGGTGAGCAGTGGTCTCCGAATGTTGCTCCTGCCAATACTCCCGCAATACTACCCAGCAGGATGGAGCTCCTCATTTCAGGAGGCATTGCGGCGGGTGGAAGATAATAGCCAAGCCCGATAGCGATAGGCATTGCAATGGACATTGTTCCCCAGGATGTTCCTGTTGCGAATGCCGTGGCGGCAGAAAGCACAAATATCAGCATCGGGAGAAGCTGTGGAGGAAGATTTCCCTCCGCAATCAATCTCAGGTACTGGGCAGTATGCAGGTCTTTGCATATTCCACCGATTCCCCATGCAAGCGTGAGGATAATCACCGCCGGAATAATTGACTTCACTCCCTCGATCCAGCAAGCGATTGACTCCTCCAGAATCATGATCCTCTGCACAAGCACCATCAATATTGCTACAAGAGATCCTCCAAGTGAAGACCATATAAGAACTGACATGGAGTTCGCCGCTCCCAATACTTCAAATGGTCTGGCGGACTGTAAATATGCTGCGCCTTCCGACGCGGCAAGTCCCCTCATACCGCTCCACCATAGCCCCCCCAAGGTAAAGATAATAACTGAAATAATAGGAACCACGGCGTTGTACCATCTCTTCGGGATACTCTCATTAATCTTGATGGAGGATGTATCAAGCGTGGCAAGGGGCTTCGCTGTGGGGCTCAGGACCTCTCCCTTTTCAAACGCTCTTCTCTCCGCTTTGAGCATGGGTCCGAAATCCCTCATCATATATGCGACAAGGAAGACAAAAATTATTGTGAGAACGGGATAAAACCGGAATGGGATAGTCTCCACAAACACAAGGTATGCATCTTTTGATACTCCTATTTCCTTGAGTCCGTCGGCAATCAAGCTTATCTCGAACCCGATCCATGTTGAAATTACTGCGATATTCGTAACAGGGGCGGCGGTGGAATCGACAATGAACGACAGTTTCTCACGTGATATTTTCAGCTTATCTGTCAAGGGACGCATTGAATTTCCGACAATAAGCGTATTTGCATAGTCGTCGAAGAAGATGAAAAGCCCCATTAGCCAGGTTGCAATCTGACCGCTTCGTGATGTTTTCGCCCTTTTTGATATGATGTCAACCATCCCCTGTGTTCCGCCGGACTTCGAGAGAACAGCGACCATCCCGCCCAGGAAAAGGCTGAATACAATAATGCTGACATGATCCGTATCGGCAATCGAGTGAATGATAATCGTGTCAATTGTTCTGAAAAACGCCGTAAAGGGGTTGAATCCATAGATGAATGTTGCGCCAAGCCATATTCCACAGAACAAGGATATGATCACCTGCCTGAATGCAAGGGCAAGTCCTATGGCGATTAGTGGCGGTAGAATACTGAGGATGCCCGGTATTACCGATACTTTCTCCCGCTCGGTTACAATTGAGGATTCGATTATTTCGCCTTCATTAATCCGGCCTCTGTAAACTGTGTCTGCCTTGATATTCAGTATATTCTTGCCGCTTTTCTTTATGAAAATCTTTTCAATTTCCAGGGAGCCGCTCTTGAATCCGGTCAGTTCCGGCAGTAATATACTTTTTTCAGCTCCCGGTTTTAACTTTTCAATATTTTTCGGGAATATCTCCTGAAAGAGCAAGCGATTGAATCTTCTGACAGGGATGACAGGGAGGCTTCCAATTCCGTTTCCTATTCCTTCAATATCCTCTGGAAAAGCCGTCTCTATCAACAGTCTATTCAATTTGTGCAAATGAAGTTGATCCAGATTTTCAATTCCAACACTCAGCAGCTCCTGTATCTCATCGTTATACTTTACATGCAAAGAGAGCCCGGCGTTATAGAAATCCTTTTTCGCAATTATTATGTTAATTCCGTCTATTATGGACTGCCTTGCCTTGCCGCCGAATTTCTGCCCCACCTTATAAGCATTGATTATTTTTTTGTTTCTTTCTGAAAGCAAGCTCCATACTCTCTGGGTCAGGGGAGTGGAATGCCTTTTCAGTCTGGATAGAAAATTTTTCCATTTATCAATGTCATCGGTTTCAAGAAATGTTCCCTTACCCAAGATATCCATAGCTTCTTTGTCAAGCTTTATCTTTTGAAATTTCCCCGGGATGTAAAACTTCGGATTACCCAGTATTTTATTTAACTCAAGGATTAATTTTGATTTCATCTCATGTGAGATTTCATCTCCCGTCTGCCAATCAAGTATTTTCTTTTTAATATTTTCTCCGAGGAGGTTCCATATTCGCTCCACAGGTGGCGAACTGTGAACTTTAAGATTGTGAATCAGCATTTCCCAGTCTCTTATCTCGCCGGCATCAAACAGGGAAGAATCGATCTTTTGATATATCTGTCCCTTTTCAAGCGACAAGATAACATTGGCATCATAATCCCTTATCAAATCGCCGTTTTTGTCTGTAGCTTCAAGTGACAATTTAAACGGAACTTCGGACATAATAAGCCCGCTTCTTTTCGACTCGATTCTTATCGGGGCATCTTTTTCCTCAGATGTTTTATTGCCGTCCGCAAAAACAGGGAAGAAATGATTGAAAACTGCAACTAACAGCAAAACAAGGAAAAAGTAAAAAAAACGTTTAAAGAGACTTCTATTCATAGCTAATCCTTTCCAGCGAATTTGTTTATTGGTTAATATTCACCGCAGAGACCTAATCGTCCTTTTCGATGATCAACTCAAAAAATATCGATATATGTCGATTAATAAAATAGAAGTATTTTGTTAAAAGTCAATTATTAATTACAATTTTCTAAAAATTACTTTATATTTTTCTTATAAGGTATTATAATAGAACATGAAGAGTGTCAGCGGGATAAATGTTAATATAAGTGACAACATCTTTTTCTTTCCTCGCAGGCGGAGGCTATGACATATGCACAGACCTCCCTCAATTCTCCCCCAAAAGCGAAGTGGAGGCAAACAATGAAGGAAGAGAAGTCTAACAGCAGGATACATCGAGAGAGCGGAGATCCACCTCCTATCATTATCATTGAAGTCGGCTCACTTCTGGGATATCTTTTAAAGGATAATAACAGCTCGAGTTTTATTTCGGAAATTAACCATTTAAGAAAAACACTCGAAAACGAATGGGGTATGGATCTGCCTACGTTTTTAATCAAGGAAAATCCACTTATAAACGAAAGGACATATCGTTTTTTATTCCAGGAGCAGGTACTTGCCCACAGCAGAGTTCATCCCGGAAAAACCCTGATCATAACATCCAGGGAGAAACTTGCGAAGATTCCGGGCAAGATAGACGCCGATCCGATTTACAGTAAGCCTTGCGTATGGATTGAACCTACTGAATCAATCGTGTTGAAAACTTCTGAGCCTTACTCAGCCTCGATTTCTCAACTTATCCTGGAACATCTGGAGATGACTCTGAGGGCAAACACAAGAACATTCATAACGCGGGAGCTTGTAAGCGAACAAGTAACCCTTATTAATATTTCTGAACCCGACACGGTTCATGCCGTTTTATCAAAGATAAATCTCAACTGCCTTGTCTCTATAATGAAGAACCTTGTCCCCGAGGGAATCCCTCTTACATTTACAAATGAAATAATGAAAGCCCTCGCCCATATTGAAGTGATCGAGAGAAATGATCCCGACAAGATGACGGAATTGCTCAGGAAAATTTTCAGGGATCAGATTCACAATTATATTTTCAGAGAGAAACTGCTGCTGTTCACCTATCTTGACGAGAAAATCCAATTATGGCTTTATACAAACAGAAAGAAAAACCGCCTTTCCGATAAGGATCCTGTTGTTAAAAAGATTCTTGATGGATTGATCAATCTCTATATATCATTTCAGAGAAAAGGATTTCGATTAGGCATATTATGCAGTGCCCCGGTCAGGCTAATATTGCGTCGAATTCTTGAAAAGAAATTACCCGATGTAGTTGTTTTGAAGCCCGGGGAGATAGATTCCGAGAGGGAAATACTCGTTGTGAAGAAAATCGAGCATAACGATATTAAGCAAAAATTGAACTGGTACTGGTTCTGGCTGACCGCTCACTCCGAGGAAAAAAAGCAATTCAGAACTTCATTAAAAAAGTTAGACAAATTGATAGAAAACAGGAGTGAAAGATACATTGGCAAGCACCTTGAGGGCCGGGCACAGTCCGAGTCGGTCTCCGCTTATTGCCGTAATCGCGTTTCGGGAAAGCCCAGCGAAAACCTGCCTGCGATTTCTTTCTATACACCAATGCAAAAAATTGCAATTTTTCTCCTGGGTTGCCCGTCCGCCCTCATGCAGGAAATTTTTTCAAACCTCACAACGCAAGAAATCGCGGTTTTGGGACGTGGAATGTCCCGTTTGCCATTGGAATCCGGTAAAATGAGCAAGAAAATAATAAATGACATTCCCGGTTTAAAGGATAATTACCCTGATACCGATTGGCTGATAAATTTTATACACTCGCACTTTAACAAATCAGACAGAGATACTGCTCCCACGCCATTGCAGAAGCTTGCCATAATAATTTCGACACTCTCTCCCCGTTCCTCCGACAGGATATATAGTCGGATATTAAGAGATATGTCCAGGAACGATGTTGAAAACCTGGTTACAGAGGAAAATGATTTCAAAGTAAGAATTACATCAGAGCTTCGTTCCCTTGTGGTGGAAGATTTCTTCTGGTTCTACAAGGGATCTTATCAGCCTGTAGTGCTATATTCACCAAAGGAATGGTTAAGTGATCTACAAAGAGCGGTTGTTCGCTCTCCAAAAAAGGTATCAATTGCAATAAAGGATTTATGGTTGGAAAACATAGATCTTCTCAACAAATTCGACCACTTCGTTTACAAGAATCCTGCATATGCATCATTCTGGATCCGGCAATACATTCTGAGTAAAAAAACATCACCAATAGACCTGAAATCTGTAGAGAAAGCTATCACCCTCATACAGCTTCTTCCACCGGAATTAGCTGAACAGGTAATCAGGAATTTTGATAGAACATGGTATAGAATATTCAAAAACCTGCCTAGGGTCATGTATATGGATTCAAAATTATCAGGGAAAGTAATCACGCAATTTCTTTCTCATTATTACAGTTCGTTTGACAGCGGTTTGTTTTTGAAGACAAAAGATAATTGATGTGTCGAATTAGTGTTTTTTCAAAGCAGAGATCGCAGAGGCCGCAGAGGATAAGTTGGTATCTCTCTTCTGCGGTGAAAAAACCACTTATTCGATGGTTTCAAGTTAAAAGTTGGAAGTTGGAGGAAAAGAGTGAGAAAATTTCACCATTTATTTTTATTATTGGTATTTACAATCCTTATCATGTCAGGATGTCAATCAAGAACCGAGACCACGCCCATATCGCAACCTGTTGCGTCTCCTCTTTCCACGCAGGTGTCGAAGCCTGTGGAAGAGAAGAATCCCGACAAACAAAATGCCAGGTCCCTATGTGATGATGGAATCAAGGATGGAAAAAAGGGCAACCTGAAGGAAGCTATAAAGAAATTTGATATGGCGATTAAAAAAGACCCCCGTTTTGCCGAAGCTTACTACAACCGCGGTGTCGCCTTTTCAATGAAAAAGAAATATAAAAACGCTTTAAATGACTTCAACCGGGTAATCGATCTTGATCCAAAATATGACGGTGTCTATCTGAATCGCGGATTAGCTTATGAAAAAAGCGGAGAAGTTGACAAGGCCGAGAAAGATTACAACGAGGCAATAAAAATCAAACCGGGAAACCATCTCGCCCTCTTCAGCCTTGGACTTATCGAGATGAGAAGAGATAATTTCAAGAAAGCCGCCGATTATTTCAAAAAAGCTGTGAAGAATAACAATAAGTTTGTTGACGGATACTACAACCTTGCATATTGTCAGTTTAAAATGGGCGATCTTGATTCCGCCAAAACAAACTTTAGCTTTGCGGCGAATCTTAATGATCAATATGGACCCGCTTTCAACAACAGGGGAATTATCCATACAATACAGGGTAACTATAATAAGGCAAAGGGTGATCTTGACAGGGCAATCAGAGTCTCGCCTTCGACTCCAGAATTTTATGACAGCCGGGGACTTCTTTATATTGTGAAGGGATATTACAAGAAAGGACTCCCGAATTATGATGCAATACAAAAATTAGCCCCGGACAAGGCCGGTCAGTACTATGGCAGAGGTTTTATCTATTTCAAACTGGGAAAGAAGAAGGAAGCTAAAGAGACGATTAAAAAAGGTATCAAATTGGACACAGACGGCAGTAAACTTGAGTGGCTCAAGGAGCTTGAATCATTGAGCAAGGACAACCAGACCAATAAGACAGTGAATGAAATGATTAGCTTAATTAAAAAATACTCGGAGTGAGTTGTATATGAATTTGCAAAAAAGAATATTCTTTATATCATTTCTGATTTTGCTAATAGTCATGTTCGCCATATTATTCCCTAAGAATCTTGCCTGGATAAGCTCCATAGCCCAAAAAGCTCCATTGACAGATTCTTCTCCTGTAACAGAGGTGCAAAACAGGGAAATAATTGTTGACAATACCAGAGAAACCCCATCAGGAGAAAAAGACACCCGGGAAAGCTCAAGATATGGAAATTACATAAATAAGAAGAAGAAACTCGGATTCACCCCAACAACAGAGCTTTGTAACAGGATTCTATTTCAAATAAAGTATGATTTTGTTGATGAAGTTTCACCAAGGCAAATATTCAGGGGAGTCAAGGACGAGATAAAAGAGCTTTTCAGGGAATCGGGAATCAGTGAAAATGTTGACCGGTTGCCGGAAACAAAAGACATATTTTCAAAAGTATCAAGCGAATATAGTGACAGGATTGATAAAAGGTTACTTCTTTTTGCATGTATAAACGGCATGATACGAGGACTTGACGACCGTTACACTGCATTTCTGACTCCCGATCAATATAAAGGTTTTATAAAAAGGACCCATGAAGAAAAATATAGTGGAATCGGCGTCAGGATTTCAAAGAAAAACAAGAATACTCCCCTGGTTATTCTGGAAGTTTTTGATTATAGCCCTGCAAAGAAAGCTGGACTCAAACGGGGCGATACAATCATGAAAATCAACAATGCCGCAGTAAAGGGTATAACCCTTGCCCGGGCGGCACGTTTGATAACGGGAAAAGAAAATACTTCGGTAAAAATTACAATAAAGCGCAATAAAAAGATCCTGAAATTCAAAGTACTAAGAAAGAAAATTACCGTCGGGGCTATTCATCACAGAATATTGAAAGGCGGCATAGGTTATATCAAGATCGACAGCTTCAAGGAAGAATTAAACGATGAATTTCGAAAGGTCTATTCCCGGATGGAAGATAAAGGAATCAAGTCACTTATTATTGATTTGAGAAACAACCCGGGGGGGCTTGTTTTATCGGCACGGGAATTATGCGGTTGCTTTCTTCCCCGCAATTCCGTTATATCAGTTTTCATGCACCGGGGTAAGGAGAAAAGAAAAATTCGCTCTGTAGGCCGACGCATTGTCTTCATCCCCGTTGCAGTCCTAATTAACAGCCATTCGGCCTCATCGGCAGAAATCACCGCCGCCGCCCTCAAGGATCACGATATGGCGACGATTATCGGCGAAACCACCAAGGGCAAGGGATCCGTTCAGAGAACCACCCCACTGCCTGACAACTGTGCATTGAAATTAACCATAGAAAAAATCTTCTCACCGGATGGATACAGCATAAATAAGATGGGCGTAAAACCCGATATAGAAGAAAAAATGGACATAAAGAAGCTAGGCTCTCCTGAAGACACACAATTAAAGAAAGCGGCGGAGTTTTTGAGGGGCAAGGTTAAAAAGAAGTAATCCGGAAATAAGATGAGTTTTTTTTTAACGCAGAGGACGCGGAGGACGCAGAGTTTTTTTAAACGGATGATATATACATTATTGACGATAATGCAACTATAGATTTTCAAGACAACACCGCAATTGGTTTTTTAGAACCACACCACAATTTATTGTGGTGGAGGATGAATGGCTTAACCATACCGTTTCAGCCTCTTCAGAGGCTTCCGGATTCTGAAAGTTAATGGTGTAGCGAGCTTGTTTCGGGACATGAAAAACGTCTTGGACATTAGATCCTGAAACAAGTTCAGGATGACGAGTCCAAGCCATTCCGTATGAAAAAAGCGTAACTCCTGGAATAATGGAAAAACATTTGGGTGCATTTACTTTTTGTCAAAGGTTCAGGCGTAATTATTCGGTCTCCGGGGGCTTCTTGTTCTTCTGAGCGGATCAAGAAAGACTTGAGCATGTCATTCTGAGTGGATCACGAGAGAAGAGCTTTACTTCTATGATTTTCTCAAAGACGGGATTACCTTGATCTACGAGGATTAACACAGCGAAGAATCTCAACCCCCGTGGTATGGAGGAACAAATATTAATAAGAATGATTGTTGTGAGGAGATCCTTCGCTGATTTATGCATCGGAAGTAAGTAAAATACATTCTTACCGGGATTGATCGAATAAAGTAAGATGATCTTTTTCCGCTCAGAGCCTGTCCTTGAACGAAGTGAAGGAATGACAGCGTGGGCGACTCTCTTAATGGAGATCCTTCGCTCCGATCGAGGGAAAGCTTCGTGAAGAAATGACATGGTGGTGGGATCTGAATAGTAATAAATATTTTTGACAGGAAACATGT
>JAIORV010000202.1 GCA_021107945.1 Vulcanimicrobiota bacterium
TCAATTCTACAAAGAGGCTCATTATCTTGCTTAATAGCTTAATTCAGTGGTATTGAATGTAGTCCCGATAATTTAAATTCCGGGACAGGCAATCAATATGCCAACGCATCTTTTTCTCTTTCCTTTTTAACGATCGTCGTCCTTTTGATTCCCTTTTTTTTAATATGACTTGCAAAGGATTTTCCCTGCCTGGTTATGTATTTATAACATGACTGACAATTATTAGAAAGCATCAACTCAAGAACAGAAATGAGGTAATACTTATGAAACTCACTGTTACAATTGCCCAGATGAATGTTGTTACATCACAACCCGCCGTCAACTTTGAAAAAGCGAGTGAATGGGTGGAGGAGGCCGCTCGCAGGGGGTCTGATCTCATCTGTTTTCCAGAGATGTGGACAACGGGATTCAACTGGAAAAAGAACCGGGAAATTGCACGGGATCATGAGGTTTATATCGAGAAAGTTGCAAATCTGGCAAGACAAAATAGAATCTGGATAAACGGCTCGATGCTTGCTCTCAATGAAGAGGGGGATATGACCAATTGCTCGATCCTGTTTGATTCTCAAGGCAATAAAGCCGGGATTTATAGAAAAACTCACCTGTTCAGTTATATAGGAGAGGATAAACATATGGCTCCGGGGCAGCATCTCACGACAATCGATACTTCCTGGGGACGAATGGGACTCTCGGTATGTTACGACATCCGATTTCCCGAGTTATTCCGCACATATGCACTCAAGGGTGTAAAGGTTCAGTTATCACCGATGGCATTCCCCTACCCCAGACTCGATCACTGGCGGATCCTTGCACGTGCTCGTGCAATTGAGAACCAGATGTATTTGATCGGTATCAACCAGGTGGGAAGCGAGGAATTTGAGGGGTTTGGCACCGCAACATATTTTGGGAGCTCAATAATAATCGATCCCTGGGGAAAGACGGTTGTTGAAGGAGGAGAGGATGAAGAAATGTTGTTAACCGCCACAATCGATGTTGATATGGTTGACAAAATCCGAAATAAGATGCATGTGCTTGAAGACAGAAGACCGGATTTGTATGATTTGGGATAATTAACAGTTACAGTTTCTTTAAGTCAGGTTTATAATTCTACCATCTTTCTGTACATTCAGAACTTCCTGCTCCTCGATCTCGTTTATGAGAATGTCACGAAGAGCTTCCGTCTCCCTGCGGCTTATAGCTTTTTCGAAAGAACGAAGAGCAACATTCCCATCGGCAAACCAATCGCGGGTTGCCACCGTGTATGTCTTTTCAGGATCAAGGGACTCGCCGTCAAGAGTTTTTGCACGGACAATCTGCTCACCTTGTGATTTGCTCAGATCCTGCTCCAATTTCATCCCCGATATAGCAAGTCCGTTGGCGGGTCCTGACAGCATCTCTTCCATCAGGTTCTTTATATCTTTGCCTTTCATTTCCACTATAGAGATTTTGTTTTTCCAGGGGAATACCTTGTGTATATCCTCAACCTTTATTTCCCCTTCATTAATATTACAGCGAAGACATGAGGGGCTCAATATGCAGAAATCCGCGCCCGTTTTCTTTCTTATGGCGTCAGTTGCAAAATTAGCAAGAACCGACTCCTCTTTATAAATATGGTAATCTCTTTGAGTAAGGGAAGTCTCCGTCCTGCCGACAACCCTTTCCATTATGGGAGCGAGCTTATCGGCATACGCTTTTATAATCTTTTCCACTTCCCTGTCGGGTTTGATATCCTTGTTAATGGGTATTAACTTTGATTTAACCCCGACAACCCTGGCCTTTCCGTCAGTTTTCTCCACATCGAGATCCAGCTTACCCAGGTTCATACTGAAACCGCCGGCTTGTGTTATCACAGTTCCATTTACTTCCTCGAACTTTTTCATCTCTGTATGGGAATGTCCACCGACGATGACGTCGATACCGTCAACCTTACCTGCAAGCTCCCTGTCTTTTTCAATGCCCAGGTGCGACAGTACGACAATCAAATCGGCACCATCATCTCTCATCTCGGGAATATGCTTCTTTGCGGTTGCTTCGACAGATGCAAATGCGATCTTGTCGCGGTCTTCTTTTACCAGCATTGTTGCAGTGTCAGGGGTTGTAAGTCCAAGGATCCCGACTTTCAGATCCCCGACCTGCTTGAACATGTAAGGTTTTACTTTCTTTAAGTCACCGGGAGTCTTATCAATGAGGTTCGCACTCAATATGGGGAACCGTGCCCTCTCAGCGATGTTTTCAAGAGCAAGTCTGCCCAGATCCAGGTCATGATTACCCACAGTCATGGCATCGTAACCTATCTGGTTCATGGCATCCACCATCGGAATGGCCTCGTAAAAATCTGACACGGGGCCGCCTGAAGAAATATCGCCGGCATCCAGCAACAGGGTATTTTCCGGATCCTTTCCGCGCTCTTTTTCTATGGCCGAACCAAGATGCGAAAGCCCACCAATCTCATCATCGGATACTTCTTTATTTATAAAAGCTTCTGCATGACCATGCATATCATTTGTATGCAGAATTGTAAGATTATGTATTTCACTCCGACTTTTTTCCACCGTATCCCGCGGTTCTTTTATGCCAACTTCTTCCCGGCAGGTCTTGGCATGAGAAACACTGGGGTTGGGTGTTTTTTCCGGGAGTTTATTGTCGTTGATCCTCATTAAAAACCTCGTTACAGGTTAATTCCCTATCTTGTTAATGGTAACTTTAATTGTTTTTCCTGATAAACTTACTGTTAACATATCCTACTGTCATTATAGTGCAACCGGGGTTGAATTTCCACCATTTTCCATAAGTTAACAAGTCGTTAACATTTTGCTTCCCAAGAAGAACTATTAACTGTTCTCTAATATGGCTCCCTGAACTTCAACATTGAAATTGGTTAACAACTTCTCCTTTTATTTTACCTCTGCGGTGAATAGCAACTTCTAAAGTGAATCCATGAAATCATTACCCACATCTTCAATTCTGCCGTCCAGGGCAGAACATATCACTTCTTCCTCCTCAACGGATTGGACGAGAGCTTCTCTCATATCCCCGGCATCCACCCGGTTTGTCGCTTTTTTGAAAGAGTGCACATTTCCATTTCCATCGGCAAACCAGTCATATGTACCTACATTGTATGTCTTATCCGGGTCCAGAGGTTTTCCATCGGGCATTCTGACAGTTATAACCTTTTCACCTGCGGGACGGTCAAGATCAACGGCAACCTTCATTCCTGATACCGCTATTCCGTGAATCGGTCCCGAGATCATCTCTTCAAGCACATTCCTGATGTCCTCACCTTTCATGTCCTGGGTCGTCAGCTTTCGATCAAACGGGAGGAGCTTGTATATATCCCCTACTTTAACATCACCCTGCTTAATATTATCCCGCAAAGATGAAGGACTCATGATAAATATATCGGAGCCCGCTTTCTCCCTGAGAGCATCCGTAACTAAATTACCCAGTGCAGATTCCTCCATATACTCGTGGTAATCTCTCTGTGAAAGTGTAGTGGGCGATTTGGCAATGACCCTGTCCATTATAGGAGCAAGCTGATCAGAATATTTTTTAATTATTTTTTCAATACTTTTATCCGCCTTGAATTTGTCTCCCCGGATCGGTATCAACTGAGAATTCACGGCTTTAACATTTGTTTTACCGTTTTCTTTTACCACATCAAACTCCGTCTTGCCCAGATATTTGCCCTGAGTACCTGCCTGGATTATTGTGGTTCCCGCCACCTCAACGGGATCATGGAGTTCCGTATGGGAATGCCCTCCTACAATTACGTCAATGCCATCAATCTTCCCGGCCAACTCCTTATCACTTTCCACTCCCATGTGGGATAGAACGATAATCATATCCGCGCCCTCTTCCTTCATTTCAGGAACCATCTTTCGAGCGGTATCGACGGCGCAGGTAAATTGCATATTCTTTTTATCTTCTTTATTTAATAAAGATGTAGCTTCAGGTGTCGTTAATCCCAGGATCCCCACTTTTATATCCCCCACCTGTTTCAAGACATATGGTTTTATCTTCATAGGCTTACCGGGGGTGCTGTCAATAAGGTTAGCACTCAAAACAGGGAAATTTGCTTTATCAGCAATGTTTTTAAGAGCAATTCTTCCTGCATCAAGTTCATGATTGCCAACCGTCATTGCGTCATACCCCATAAGATTCATGGCCTCAACCATCGGGATAGCTTTGAAATAGTCGGATACGGGACCTCCCGTGGATATATCCCCCGCATCAAGGGTAAGCGTATGCCCGGGGTCTTTATCTTGCTCTTGCTTTATAGCCGTTCCCAAGTTGGCAAGGCCGCCGATGTCATCCTTCAATGTGGGGGTCTCTTTTCCTGATGCCTCAATTTTACCATGCAAGTCATTTGTATAAAGGATGTTAATTTTATGATGCTCTACAGGTGTGCTTACAACACTGTCCTGGGGATCGTCCAAGGGTTTTTCGGCATGCTTTTTTATGGGACGCGTAAATCCACCCTTTATCATATCCATATTATTTTTTCTGTCCGGGATTCTCATATATCAGGTTTCTCCTTGGAAACAAGGTGAATAAAACACCTGTAAAAGATAAAAATATCTTTTCCCACCTATTTATTATACAACGACAGCAACTAAAAATCCACTGATTTCCAATTGTTAACATGTTGTTAACAATCGAACTCTCCTGAACTTGAAAAAAAGGTTGCTTTTCAGTCCCTATGTTTTTTTTACCACAGAGAGCACAGAGATAAAGAGGAGAATTCTCTGTGTCCTCAGTGGTTGCCATAAAACAAACCTCTCAATGCCGTCAATTTATTTCTCCACTGCTCAAATCCTTATGTTTGCATTTTTTTTCTCAAATTCTCAACCATAAAGAACGCAGGGAGCACGAAGGGGCGGAGACGAAAAACAGGAAATTCTCTGAGCCCTCTGTGGTTTCAGATAGTCCTTTGCATCATCTTCGATTCGCTCATTTATTGCCAATAGATCACAGAGATATTATTCGGGATTTTCCTTGTTTTATACCCCCTGCGGTGAATAGTTACAAAAAAAGTACTCACATTCTAAACGAAGGGATTTCCAGATTGGGATGGAATGTTTTATTCAGACGGTATTCACCACAGGAATCAAAGAGAATGCAGAAATAGGGATGATGAAATATTTTAATACAATGTCAGACTGAATAACTACATTTTTCGAAAATATTCAAGTAAAAAGGCGGGAGGAGAAATATATCATGTTAATGCAAAAAGGCGGCAGAACTTTTACGGAAATTCTGGAGCAACCGGATTGCTGGGCAAGCTCCATAAGGCTTTATAACAAGGAAAGAGAAACATTAATCTGGATCAAAAAGATGCGATTTGAGCAGATTATTTTCATCGGGTGCGGTGCATCGTATGCCGCCGCAATGGTTGGAAGCTGGATGTTCCGCGATGTGGGAAAAGTCAATGCAATTGCATTCCCTGCATCGGAGTTGGTTTTGTCCGAGAACTTGCCTTTTGATATAAGAAGAAGAACCCTTGTTATTGCACTATCAAAATCGGGTGAGACCCACGAGGTGGCCTGGGCAATGAACAGGCTTCGCAAGATCAAGCCCGATCTACCCATCATGGTATTAACCTGCAACGGTGAGTCCGAGTTGATCGGACAGGCGACAAAAAGCATAATAACAGACATGGCGATGGATGACGGTGTAGTTGCAATAAAATCTTTCTCCACCACACTATATGTACTTGCACTCATTGCGGCGGCTATCGGCGGTCAGGGAAAGCTTCTGCAGGAATTGAGCAAAATCCCCAAGATGATTGAAATAAGAAAATATTATGATGCAATCAGCAAGATGCGTAAGCTTTCCGACGTCAAATCAATAACTTTTTGTGGAACAGGATTTAACTGGGGACTGGCACAATATGGCTCGCTTCTCGTCAAGGAAATGTCACTTACGCCCGCAAATTATTTGCAGACCCTGGAAGTAAGACATGGGCATTTCGTATCGGCATCACCCACATCTTTATTTGTATATTTGCTCTCGGAAAATTCCAAAGAATTGCAGTTGGAAGCAATGCATGATACCGCAAAATTGAGAGCACTGATGTTTCTGGTTGCCGAGGATATGAGCGAAATGGTGGAGGCCGGCGTTGAATATGCGATAAAGCTCAAAACGGACTTATCACCCTATTCGCGAATATTCTACACAATTCCCATAATCCAGGCGATCTCTTTCCAGCACGCAATATGTAAGGGGATGAATCCGGACAAGCCTAAACATCTTACCGGAGCTGTAAAATACAGGCATAAGATGGAGTTTTAAGTGGGATAGATGACCTTATCTAACTCAATTAGTTAAGCCGCTGAAGCGGCTTAGGGGGAGGCAGCTTTGTAACAAGCCGCTTCAGCGGCTTAAAGCTGAGAACTTTCTTTCAAGAAGTTCCCACAAAGCAATATAACTGGCATTTTAGGTTATCTAATGTTTTGTCATCCTATAAAGCAGTATTAGTCCCGCAATTCCGAATACAATATTAGGAAGCCATGCCGCCCAGAGGGGTGGTACGGGTCCGTTTCTTCCCAGTGCCATTCCTGCCGTCATCAGGACATAATACATAAATATAAAGACAATGCTGATTCCAAGTCCTATCGCTCTTGATGCTCTGTGGGGTCTTATTCCCAGCGGTACGCCAAAAAGCCCGAATACAAGGCAGGTTACCGGAATGGCAACTTTCTGATGATAAAAAACCTCGTATTCTCTGTAACGCTTTAGCTTTTCCTCATCTTCACCCGACGTAAAACCCTCTTCCTTCATTTGCCTGAGTTTATCTTTCAATTGCCGCCGGTTCATCTCCTCGGGTCTTCTATCCCTGTCCTTGGCCAATTGCATGGGTGATTTATCCAGGGGAAGATAGACTTCATCAGCCTCGGAGAAGTAGTTGGGTTCAGGTCCTTTTGTGTAATCTTCTATATATGCATGTTTGAGGAACCATTTCATTTCCCCGGGCTTATAATGCACATCCTTCGCTCTGACTTGCCTTATAAGCATCCTGCCGTTGTAATATTGAATAGTAACATCTTCCATGCGATTTTCCCTGGGCAAGAGCTTCCTTGAGAAAATCACCCTCTCCGCACCATCCTCCTCGGTTCCCTTTAAAACAAAATCTTCCCTGATCAAATCCCTGTTCTTTGTGAGTTGATCAAAAAGTATCGTCTGGGCAATATATGTTGATTCCGGGGCAACTTCGTTATTCAGATAAAAAGCAAAAAGAGTGATTAATAAAGCTGTGAATAGCGCCGGCATAGTAATACGTAGAAAACTCACTCCTCCCGCCCTCAATGCGACAAGCTCACTCTCACCGGACAATCTGCCAAATGCAAGAAGTGCGGCAAGTAAAACTGCCATTGGAAATGTAAACACAAGGATACTGGGGATGGTATTTGCGAGGTAATAAAGCGCAGTTGAGATGGGGGTTTTATCCTCAGTGATCATACGTGTAACAACAAACAATTGCCCCCCGGCAATAAAGAGAATTGTAAATATAGCCACCCCCGAGATGAATGGCCAGAACATTTCAGTAATTACATATCTGTCAAGTATTTTCATGATTTTTTTAAGGATTTCAACGCGGAGAACGCAGAGTTCGCTGAGGATATTTATAGAGAAACAGCGGTTTCTCTATGTTCTCTGTGATGAACGGGAAACGGGATCCATCTTCCGTTTTCCATCATCCATCTTCCATCTTCCGACCTCCGGCATCCGGCATCCGGCATCCGGCATCCGTCTATCGGGACGGGGACGTCCCTCCTACAAATCCAGCCTTTGTAATCTGTTTTCCATTTTTGCCATTATTATTATTCAGCACTGGTCCGTCATATTTAAACCGCTCTCCCAGGTAATATTTCCTGGCGGTGGGGTCATTTGCTATCTCCTCAGACGTGCCCTCGACAAGAATGGTACCGTCGCGGATTATATATGCACGGTCGGTGATTCCCAGGGTTTCCCGCACATTGTGATCGGTGATAAGGATTCCTATGCCCTTTTCTTGCCTCAAGTTTCCAATAATCTCCTGTATCTCCGCTATAGCTATGGGATCGATTCCCGTGAAAGGTTCATCAAGAAGCAGGAAATGTGGTTCCGTGGCAAGCGACCTTGCAATTTCGACTCTTCGCCTTTCGCCTCCGGATAACGCCATAGTGTTTTGCTTTCTCACTTTTTCAAGGTCGAACTCTCTTATGAGCTTCTCCAACCTTCTTTCCCTTTCTTCTTTCGGAAGTCCCATCATCTCAAAAACAAGTAGAAGGTTTTCCTCGGTGGTTAATTTCCGAAAAATTGACGTTTCTTGCGCCAGATATCCTATACCTTTCCTTGCTCTTTTATACATGGGTAAACTTGTGATGTCCTCTTTATCAAGAAACACCTTGCCGGCGCCGGGTTTGACCAGTCCGACTACCATATAAAATGTCGTGGTTTTTCCTGCGCCGTTGGGTCCGAGGAGTCCGACAATCTCACCCTTACTTATGTTGAGCGATAAATCATTTACTACTCTTCGCCCGCTATATGATTTTACCAGATCATTTACTTTGATCTTCATATTATCACCGGTGATTAAATTTATCTAAAATCCTGGAAAATTTACCGAATCTTTGTAATCGACTCTTACATCTCCCGATAGTGTCACTTTCTTTAATTGTGGATCAGCCGACATATTCCTTGCGGTCATAACCGACTTTTTCCTTGTAATCCTTACATATTCCCTTCCAAGAAGCAATTTACGCTTATTATCCCAGCTCAACTTTTTCACAGTCAATTTCTCGCCCGTGGATGCAGATGCCTGCACTTCACCAAGAAATTTCAACGATTTGTTTTCCATATCCACAGTTGCCCCATTTGCGGTGACGGTCATAACTTTATCACCCTCGGGATTGAAAAAGACAACTTCTACCACTTTTGCCCTGGCAGATCCCCTACCCTTGTCGAAGGTAACTTCCTGTGCATGAAGCTCCCAGTCCTTTAGACGCCCACGCCTTGCCTGAAGTTTCGTGCCTTTGAAAACAACCGGACCCGAAGCGTTTTTCTTGGTTGGGGACGGGGTCGGAGTTGTAGATGGAGAAGCTGTTGGCTTAATATCCTTCCCGTCTTCCTTTTTTTTTCCGGAACATCCGGAACCTGTAATAAATATCAATACTACAGATAACAGAATAAATATAAAGAATAAATTTTTGCTTTTTAATTCTTTCAATATGTCACCACACCGGATTACACCGGGAACATACCATTTCTTACCCGCTGATTTTGAATCATTATACAATAAAATAAAAATATACACAAGGTTGGTCGGAATTCGTCATTATAATTTCAAGATATCCGCCTTCATCATAAACACTATTAACATGCCTTTAAAAATGCAGCATAGGAATTATTCTTCATTGATATGTTGACTTTTTATGCCATGTTATGGAAAATAGAAGTGAATGAAAAAAGGGAAGATCGACTATGGGCAATGAAGATTTTCATCGAGTTATATTAATAAAATATAATGTTGTTTATCAGTATGAAGTAGTTGACATTTCCATTTTCATTTGATATATTTATAAAACGGATTGTATCCGTGTTTATAACTTGTTTTTAAAAGAAGAAGCGACCGCTTCTCACCTTTTCAGCTTGTATATTGCGGGAATTGGATCCCTGGCAATCTTCCCGTCAGGTCAGGTAAGACGGGAAATCAACGCTGCAAGGTCTAAAATAAGATTTTTTAATCTTTGTATTTTTAGAAGCGGCGTTTATGCCGCTTTTATTTTTTATATTAAAGTACATTAGAAAGGTGGTGAATCGTATAAAGAAGAAACTTCGGATCAATCGACAAATCCGTGCAAGGGAAATACGTTTAATCGGGTCTGATGGTGAACAGGTTGGGATTATTCCCATACGGAAAGCTTTGGACGATGCATCGGAACTAGGACTCGATCTGGTAGAAGTCAATCCCAGTACAAGACCCCCGGTTTGTAAGATACTGGATTACGGCAAATTCCGCTATGAGCAGAGCAAGAAGGAAAGAGAAGCTCGCCAGCACAGAACCAACATAACTTTAAAGGAAGTTAAATTCCGCCCCAAGATTGGCACACATGACTATGAAACCAAGAAAAGAATGGCCATAAGATTACTCAAAGGTGGAGACAAGGTCAAAATAACCTTGATGTTTCGAGGCAGAGAAGTTGTCTATAAAAGACAGGGTATAGAAAGACTGAATACCCTGGCGGAGGAAATCGCTGAACTGGCAATAGTGGAGAGAAGACCGAAACTTGAGGGGCGAAATATGACTATGATTCTTGCGCCCAAGACTAAATAGACTACCCGGAAGAAAGGAGAAGGGTCTTAATGCCCAAAATCAGGACAAGAAAATCAGTAGCCAAACGAGTAAAAAAGACAGGAACCGGCAAGTTTTTGCGAATGAAAATGTTCAGCGGATGCACACATATTCGTAGTAATAAATCAAAAAAACGTGTCAGATCATTCAGAAAATCGACTGTCACTCATCATACGGATCATAAAAGAATCTGTAAGCTAATACCGTATGCATAAATAGACTGAAATAATATCAAATTTTTACAACATTATGGACAAAAGGAGGTAATTACGATGTCCAGAGTCAAACGCGGAGTTATACACAGAAAAAGAGTCAACAAAATAATGAAAATGGCCAAGGGCTACCGTGGAAGCCGGAAGAGAAGATTGAAACAGGCCAAGGAACAAATACTACATTCTCTCTCCTATGCGTATAGAGATCGCAGAAATAAAAAGAGAGACATGAGAAAACTATGGATTACAAGAATAAATGCAGCCGCTCGCCTGAATGGAATGTCATATTCAAGGCTCATCAACGGACTTAAAAATGCGGGTGTTGAAATAAACAGGAAAATGCTTTCGGAGATGGCAATCTCTAATGCAGAGGCGTTTACAAAATTGACGGATATTGCAAAAGAGAAAATGGCAGCTGTGTAACCAGACCACCAGGCTAATTAAACCTGAGTATCCCATGAAATTCGTAGGGAGCAGGTTTGCCAGCCAACTATGACAATTATTAAGTTCACATAAAACTGGGAAGAGGCTGGTCTCTCGGCCAGCCTGCGATGGTGTGAAATCAAGGTTTGGAAATTCCTCCCACAAGGGGAGTACAATATATACAGTATTTTACAGGAAGGGGTGAATGCCGCTTCCTTTTGTATTCGGGGAGAACGGCGGGTAAAAGGAAAATAACGGGATTTTAAGGTTTTTCGATTCCCTCACATATGATCCCCGGCCTCTGACATCTACTATCCGTTTTCCTAATTTCCTAATTTCCTTAGAGGTAAAAATTCCCTATTTCATAAATTTCCCGCATTCATTATTCCAACCTACAATTCTTTTTGGAAAAGGAATAGAATCACATAAAAAGAAATAATCGATATGCAAAACGGTGAGAAAAAGAAATTAAAACGGAGTATGGGTCTTTCTGACCTTGTGATGTTTAATATCGTAGCAATCGTCGGTTTGAGATGGGTGGCAATTGCCGCAGGTAATGGTCCGCAGTCAATCTTTCTCTGGTTTGTCGCTTTTCTGCTTTTCTTTATTCCATCCGCCTTCATCGTAATGGAGTTATCCTCCCGGTTTCCCCAGGAGGGCGGGATATATGTCTGGACACGGCAGGCATTCGGCGAGTTCGACGCTTATATGTGCGGGTTTTGCTACTGGGTCAACAACCTGATATATTACCCGAGCCTGCTGATATTCTTATCCGGGATTTTTCTCTATGTAGCCGGAACAAAGTTTCTTCATCTTGATAATAATCCCGTCTATGCCGTCATCTTCTCGTTGATAGCGCTATGGTTTGTAGTAATTATGAACATGGTGGGCTTGAAAACGGGGAAATGGATTCAAAATTTAGGATCCCTCGGCTCCTGGATCCCGGCGCTTTTCTTGATTGTGGCCGGAGTGGTGGCATACTTCACATCCGGATCCGCAAATACATTTTCAGGCAATCTCATTCCCGATTTTAAATCGATTTTAGTAATAGCTGTGATCTCAAAGCTCTGCTTCGGATTCGCCGGATTCGAGCTTCAATCATGCATGGGAGAGGAGATCGAAAAGCCCCGCATAAACATACCCCGCGCCATTATCATATCGGGGATCGTAATAACCGTAATATATATCCTGGGGACTACATCTCTTCTGGTAATACTGCCCTCGAAAGACATAAATATTATAAGCGGAGTTATCCAGGTTATTGCAAAAGTGGGAGAAAAGGTGGGAATCCTCTGGATTACCCCGATTCTTGCTTTTTTAATCACTCTCGGGGGACTGGGAGGATGCGGGGCATGCCTATCGGCAACCGCCAGGATTCCCTTCGTCATTGGAATAGATCGTTACCTTCCGGAGTGGATCGGAAGGGTTCACCCGAAATGGGGCACTCCTGCAAACGCAATACTTGTCCAGGGGATATTTTCCACGGTATTTATTCTCATGGCTCTCGGCGGAAACCTGAAAGATTCATATCTGGCGCTTCTTGACGCCACGATAGTCCTGTATTTTATTCCATATATATATATGTTTCTGTCATTTATCGTTATCAAGATGAAAGATAAAAAATCCGGCAAAAAATCTCCCGGTATCGATAAGCTTCAAGATGTGTCGGACAATCAAGATGAGAAACCCGCAGGGAAGCAATTTGATTTCCCGCTATGGCTTGGAGTGCTTGGACTGATAACAACCGTGGGAGCAATCCTCCTGGCAATCGCCCCACCGCCTGACATGAAAAATGTGGGATTATATGAGCTGAAAGTTGTCGGAGGCAGTGTTCTTTTCATATTGATAGGGATTATACTATTCTTCACTGCCAAGAAAAAGAATAAAAAAACCTGATAGAATAGACTAATGGGGGAATCCAATTGCAATTTTGATAGAAAAACATGTAATTATTAACCGCAGAGAACGCAGAGTCCGCGGAGGATAACCGAAGAAAAACCATTGATATCTCTGTGACCTCTGTGTCCTCTGTGGTTAATTAAAAAACTTCAAACGACTGGATCTATGGAGTTTTTCGATACCCTCTCCCCCAACATCCATCAATATCTTCGTGTTCTCCGTGTCTTCGTGGTAAAAAAACATCCGGCATCTTTTTTCATAATTTCCTAATTTCCTCAGAGGCAAAATCCATAATTTCCTAATTCCTAATTTCATGATCCGATTTCGGGGATGAAATACCTCAGGGGACGCATTATTTCAAGAAAGTCCTTTTTATTCACTGAATATACTCCCCATTTGGGCGATCTTAACTTTGCGTATTTCTTATAGTCTTCAAGCCCGACAGCAACAAGTCCGTATGAGGAGCTTTTATAGTTGAATAGATCCCAGAAAAGGTAAATGTCTTTGGTATATATTACTTTATATGCAAAAATAATTATGGGAGTGAAGAAATCGCCCATGATATCCCGCCAGAATGTGAGTCCCTGCAAGTCGGCATTTTTCACCCAGTTTTGCCAGCGAAGGCCGGAACGATCCTGTGTCGCCGATTGCGGAAATTCTTTCCCTTTAATATCAACTGAAAGGTTGCCCCTTTTTGAATGAATAATGAAATCAAAATTTTTAATTTTCCCATAGCGAGTCACAGGCCTCTTGCTTTCATCAACGGCAATATAAGGGATTTCTTTTTTTCTGAGATACACTTCGAACATCCGCTCATATTCCGAATGATGCCCTTTTCTTCTTGCCATAAAAAACACCCCCGATAGCAAAATCAGATCGTATTACCAAATAAATTGAGCGGGGGTTTTATATATGTATTATGTAATTTACTGATAATATTATAACCTTTATAATAAATATAATCAAGCCTTTCATGAAATCAGCGGTGTCAACAGTACCTATTTAGTCAGGGAAGAAACTTTTTTGAAAAAAAGTCTCTTCCCCGAACCCCATCTCCAAAAAACTTTAGAATAGAAGACAAGGAAAGGCCAACTTGATAAAGAAAAACACATAAACCATCCACAAAAGGATAAAGGGAAGTTGGAAATATGAAATTTTTACACTGTGCTGATATTCACCTTGGGAAAACCCTGGGAGGCAATAAAGAGAGATATAAGGATTTTTTCTACGCTTTCTCGAGGGTTATCAAGCTTGCAATTGACGAAAAGATCGACTTTATGATAATGGCGGGGGATCTCTTCCAGGAAGGAAGCATTGCCCCGTCAACGCTTGCCGACACAATTGAGATTCTTGAACCTATGAAACAAGCGAAAATACCCATTATCGCAATTGAAGGAAACCATGACCTTTTTCGCAGAAGGAAAGATGAATCCTGGCTTCATTTTCTTTCGAGAAGAGGATACCTGAAGCTTCTCCGTCCGACCATGCACGCAAGGGAAGGCAGGATCGAATTTCAACCTTATGACGAGGAAAACGCCGTCGGTGGATGGATTGACATAAATGGATTGAGAATATGCGGAATAGGCTATTATGGAGCAGCCACAAATCAGATGCTGGCCCTTGCTCTTGATTCCCTGCCCGATAAACCCGACATAGGGATTTTTCATGGCGGAGTATGGCATGAGCATATCTTGAAACTCATTAAATTCGGCGGTGTTACTCCCGATGAAATCATGCCCCTGAAAGAACATTTCAGATACCTTGCCCTGGGTCATGGGCATCGTCCTTATAGTTACGGTGAATTTGCATATAATCCCGGAGCACTGGAAGTTGTGAACCGCGAGGAGGCAAACCGGGAGGACGGCGACAGGGGATGTGTCTATATGGTCGAGATGGACGGAAAGAATATGAAAGTGGAAACGCTTTATATTCCAAGACGTCCTTACCTCAATATACGAACCGATGTTGAAGGGGCGAATGATTTTAGTGAGGTTATGGAAAAATGTATTGCACAATTGAAGGTAAAAAAAGACGACCCGACTATAAATAAACGACCTGTCCTCATGTGGGATATTGTGGGAAAAGTAAACTTCGAGTCATACGAAATTGATGTGGATCGTTTAAAACAAACTGCGATGGATATGCTTGACCCGATTCATGCCGAGATTTTCAACCAGACCTCCCTGATAAGAAGCAGTCGGGATTATCACGGGGAAAGCGAAAATATGGACACAATATTCAGAGAGACAATTCTTGAGCTTATTCAGGCAAATCCCCTTTACAGGGAGAAAAGCGGTGATATCCTTGATCTTATATTTGATCTGAAAAGAGAGGTCATTGAAAACAAAGAGAATGACCGGGACAGAATTATCGATTTAATCCATACAAGAAGGACAAAGTTTGATGAAAAATTGCAAAATAAACAGGATTGAACTTGAAAATATCAAGTCGTTTAAAAGAGGAAAGATTAATTTCGAAGATGGGATTACTGTTATAAGCGGTCTTAACGGGGCGGGAAAATCAACAATCTTCGAGGCTATTGGACATTGTCTTTTCGGTGTGGGGGCAAATAAATTCATTGACAATACGAATCAGTTTTTAAGAAAGGGACAAAAAGGCGGCTCCATCGAGGTCTTCTTTACCGGGTATGACAACCAGGAATATAAAATAAGCAAGGACCTCAAAAGTGGCGCTACGCTCTTCTTCCTGAGCGACTCCGACGAATGGTTCCCCATGGAAGATAAGGATGCATCCGCGGAGGTAAAGAAACTCCTTGGATTGACAGGCACTACCGACCTTGAGGAGATGTTCACGGATTTTATAGGCCCCTTTCAGGCAGATTTTATTACGCCTTTTGTAAAGAGGGGCAAGGGAGCGGATAGAAAAAGGCATTTTGACAAGATCCTCGGAATAAGCCAATGGAAGGAGCTGTCAAAGGAAACTTCATATCTTGATAAGGAATTCGAGCACAAAATTCAAGGGTTCGAAAAAGAAAACGAGATAAAAGAGAAGCAAGTGGTTGAGCTTCCTCAAAAACAGGAAGAAATAGAGAACAGCAGGCAAAAAAAGAAAGAAATCGAGAGTCTCCTTGGAAAGATTGAGAAAGAAGCTTCACTAGCTGATGAAAAAGTAAGAAGACTTGAAACACTGGAAAAAGCTCTTGTCGAGAAAAACAACACAAATACAAAACTTCGGGAAGAACTGAAAGGCAAGAAAGAATCCCTTGTAAGGGAGACCGGGTTGCTGGAGAAATCGCAGGAAAGCCTGGAGATTGTTAATAAACACCGCATGGGATATGAGATATTCCGGGATCAAGAAAAAAAGAAAATAGTCCTGGAAAAGAAACAGGCTGAGAGAGAAAAACTAAAAGACAAGATCTCAACACTTGGGTCGAAAATCGCCCGTGAAGATCAGCGTGTAAAGTCAAACAGGGAGAATAATGAGAAGAATCTGGAGAATATTTCAGGGGAGATAAAAGAACTTGAGGAAAAGAAAAATCTTGTAACGGAAGATCTCTCGAAGGCAAGTATTGAAAATGCAAAGGCAAAAACTGCTCTTGATGAAATAAAAAGTGGCATCGAAAAATTCCAGTCCGTGGATATTGAAATAATAAAAAGAAAGATCGAGAAAATTGAAGATGATCTATCAAGGCTATCGGAATTGAAAGCAAATATCAAAAAAAGAGAGGTTGAACTAAAAATAAGACCTGAGGTGGAGAAAGTCGCCAGTGAGTTTGAGGAAACGGAGGCAAAACTTGGCGATGTAAAAGACGAAATATCCGCAAGTAAGGCAAGGATCAAGAGTTATAAAGAGGGCAAGAATAAGTTAAAAGAGGGAATATGTCCATATATGGGCGAGTCTTGCAAGAACCTGGGTGAATGGGATCCCGATGATTTTTTCAACAATAAAATAGCCGAGTTAAAAGCGTTGATTAAAGAGAAAGATGATGTAAAATCGAATCTTGAGATGAAAAGGAAAGAAGCTCAATCATCTCGTGAGAAACTTGTATCCCTGATGCAGGTTGAGAAAGAGTTAAAAAGAGAAAGGGAAAATATCGAGCAGGTTAACGATAATATTTTAGGATACTTTGGAATTAAAGATATCAAAGACCTGTTCTCCTCATTTTCTCATACGGCGCGTTTTATGGATGATGATGAGATAGAATCGTCTGTATCCCGGCTTAATAAAGACATTGATCAATACAAACTCCCTGACGATTTAAGCAAACATCCCGGTTTTCTGGATAAAATATATCAATCATTTTCCACAACATTAAAAGATATATTAAAAAGGATGAGATATCACGAGAACAAGGCATCTGAAGAAAGGGAATCAAAAATCCAGTCCCGGAGCAAGCTTGATACACAGGTAAATGAAACGAAAAAACAGTTAAAGAAGCAGGAAAAGGAATTATCAAAAATCGAGAAAAACCTTCAAAAACTTGAGAAGGACGAAAATAATCTCAATAAGCAGAAAACAGAGATGGAAGTCTTGAAAAAAGACCTTGAAAATTATGAGAGTCTTGATGTTCTGCTAAGCAATGCAAATACAAAACTTGAAAATAACAGAAATAGCTACAATCTATATAATCGTCATTTAAACGACTCCAGGAAGGTGGAAAGCCTTGATGAATCAGTACGGAAATTGAATGACAATATAAATAAAATAAGTGAGGGCATTGAGCTTCTTTCCCGTGAAATCGCTGATCTGAAAGAAAAATTTGACAAAGAAGAGCTTCAGAATACCCGGAAAGAGTTCCTGGAATTGAATGCCCGTATTGCCGCGGACAAGCAGAATATCAAGAGTCTTTCCGATAAAATTGAATTCCTGTCCCGGGAAATTGAAAAGATGAAGTCTATCCAAAAAGAGATAAAGAAAACCAAAAGAGAAATCAGGGAATATGAAAAAAGCCGGGATTTTGCAACATACCTTCGAAAGAATGTGCTTGAAAAGATCGCCGGCCTCGCCGGTCGTCACATCAGAAATAACATTTCGATACCGGCAAGCGGAATATACCACCTGATATCAGGCACAAACGACGAGTTGTACTGGGGAGACGATTACAGTATAGAACTCCGGGGCAAGGTGGGAACAAGAGTTGACAGGCAATTATCCGGCGGTCAGTTTATGATGGCGGTAATCGCCCTTCGCCTCGCCCTGCTACAGAAAATAGGAGCAAGCATCGCATTTTTCGACGAGCCTACAAGCAACCTCGACGAGGAGCGAAGAAAAAACCTTGCGGAGGCGTTACGCAGTCTGGACGCATACGAGGACACCCGCTGGTACAACCAGCTTTTCCTGGTAAGTCATGATGAGTCATTCCACGGAATAACGGGGCATAACATTGAGCTTGAGTTGAATGATTCCGGCGAGAGCGAAATCGTGGGATATGGAAAATTGGAACGGGGATTCCATCATCTAAAAGTCAGGTCTTGAAGAAATGATTGGACAAAGTTGTGCAGTATAAAGTTTTTTGAAGATGGCGGGTGCCCTTTGGGCGCGGGAAGAAACTATTTTTCAAAAAAGTTTCTTCCCCAAATAAACTATACCGGTCTATATTTCAACTTTCCACATTTAATCTCTGAACCCTCGCCTGGCAATGTTTCCAGGGGTTTTCCCAGGAGGAAGTCGCCTTCTTTTATCCATGCTTTCAGAGTTTGGGCAATCTGCCTGGCCTTGTAATAACTTGATAAGGAGAATGTCTCAATTTCGCGTCCTTCCAGGGTTATCTTACCGCTTCGAAGCTCCTCATAGCTGACCCAGTCCAGGGGGTTACCGGTGAAGTTGGGATAATCATGGGAATAGTCCGTAACCGGTGCGAATATTTCAGCATCGCTCACGGATGTGAATTTCGCCATTTCTTCGTCGAGTATGGGGATGGGGATTCCGATTCCCATTGCAAGGGAGACTCCATAGCCCGTCATTGACACTCCCCTGATAAAATCGGCGTTCATCTGTTTCATATCACCGGTGACGGCAATTGTCCCGGCGCCTCCCCTTGGTATGCCGTTTTCATCCCTGGGCGTATTAGGAGCGTGCTGGGTTCCATACCAGCAAACATAACCCACTCCGCCTGCGAGGAATATGCGGGTTCCGATTCCGATTGTCCTGTAATACGGATCGTTCAGCAGGGGACTCAATTGACCGGCACTGCAGTAGCCTGCGTTCGCCATATCTGGTCTCAGGATTCCCATGTATGTATATATATTTCTCTTTTTTCGCCTGTTGACCGCCACATTATAATTCTGATAACAATTTCTTGGGTTCAAGATAAATGCATTATTGAGATCCTTGATATTAATGAGAGTCTTTATCTCTTTGCGAGGGTAACAATCTGTCCCATATCCCTCAGCTTCAAGCACAATATCCTTTCCCCTGATAAGCTCCTCTATAACATGCCCACCGCCATATTTGAACCTGCCGGGGAAGGCCTTGTTCAACGGATCGTCCCTTGCAACCTCGGTTGCGCCTATATAAAGGTCAACAGCGGCGATCCCGCAATATGCGAGAACACCGTTTAGCCATGCCTGGGATATTTTTATTTTTGGTGTGGAGTGTCCTGTGTTTAAGACTGCGCCTGAAGAGCACATGGGTCCGAATGTTCCGGTGGTAACGATATCGACTTCCACCGCCGCTTTTTTCACTCCTTTTTCCCTTACAATGCTGATCATTTCTTCCGCGGTTACAACAACTGCCTGTTTATTTTTAATCTTTTCATTTATTTCTTCATAAGTTTTTGCCATTACACTTCACCTCCCACCGATGTCTTCGCCATTTCAACCGCCCTAAACGGGCAGGCGGGAATGCAGAGTTCACATGCTATACACAGGTCTTCATCATACAGCACTTTCCTTGTGTCCTCTTCCACATATAGCGCCCCGGGCAGACAATGTGCAACACATGCCCCGCAAGAGGTGCAAAGATCCTCGTGAAAGTGAATGCGCCGGGGCTTCACCATTACATCAACGCCATTCGCCACGAGATACCCCAGAGCATGCTCCAGTTTCTCCTCGTTTCCCCGCAACTGAACAAACATCGTACCTTCCTCGTTGGGGGTTATTGTTGCCTGGAGAATATTCACTTCAACATCGTATTTGCGGATCAGTGTTGACATGATAGGCTGATCAACCAGTTCCCGCGAAAAATGCAGAAATATATTCTTTTGCATATAAACACTCCTTTAAAAATCTACACCAATAAAAATCTATACCAACTCCAAATTCCCCTGAACCCCCACCCTATCACCAATGACAATTATTAATCCTTCAAGAAGTCCTCTTTCTTTCTCACGTTCCAGGGCAGGCTCGATATCATTGCTTGATTTGACGGTATTCGCTATTGATGTGGCGGCGGCGTCCGCAAGTGAAGCGCAATCGGCAACCGCAACAACGGCATCCGCCTTGCCGAAGCTGAGGGAATGCCCCACTGTGCCGCTTGATGTGCATATTCCCAGGGATTTCCCCGGTGAATCAAGCTTGAATTTCAACCGTCCCGAGAAAGGCGACCTCTCTCCCGCCCATATACCCAGGGTGATCGGGCGATCACTCTTGAAATAAATATCTCCGCCGTTTTCAATGACAATATAATTGCAAAGCGGATCGAGTTTTCTGCCGAGATACTGTGATACCGCCCCCGCAACGGAAGCCATCGGACCGACGTTATATTTTTCCGACGCCGAGGACATTTCCTTTATAATCGCCGGGACATCATTGGGAACATGGTGTGGCTCAAGTGTTTTGGCAAATAGATTGTCTCTTGTTATATAATTCTCAATGTCATTTCTCACTTCCCTGAGGGCATCATGCGCCTGTTCGCAGAGATTTTTATCGCATACAACAAAAAGATCGCTCTGTTCAATCTTCACTTCAAATGAAAACTTACCGTATGTGCGAATCTGTTTTCTGTAGAATCTTTCCATGTTATAAACCTTGACATTTTGATGAACGGAATCGGATAATTTTAACAAAATTTCTATAAAATCTTGAAGTTTCCTTTATTGTATTATTTTGAAGCGACATGCGACTTCGATAATTAACAAACCTTCAAAAGAAACCCTTAAAACAGGGCTTCTTTTGTTTCGGGAGACAAACATTTAACTTGACAGGCAAAGTAAATGTAGTTACAATGTACTTATGGTGATTGAATGGGATGAAGAAAAAAATCAAAAGAATATAGCAAAACATGGCATATCCTTTAATAAGGCAAGGGAAGTTTTTGAGGATCCTTTTCATCTAAGTATTCCGGATAAGAGATTTAATTATTATGAAGAGAGATGGATTACAATGGGGCAAACGGGAAGTTCAATTCTTATCGTGGTGGCGCATACATGCATGGATGCAAATGGGAATGAATTAACCAGGATAATATCCGCCAGACATGCAACCGGAAAGGAAAGGAGGCAATATGAAGATCATGGAATATAAAGACATTATCGATAAATCCGATGATAATATCCCGGACGATAAATCGGTTGGGAAAAAGGAATTTGAGAATGGAAAAGCCGACGAGGGCATACCGGATTATTTTGAAATGAAGAATGAATACGATTTCTCCAAAGGCATAAGGGGAAGGTTTTATAAACCAAAAAAGATGCAAAAAACAATCCGTATTGATGATGATGTTCTGATCTTTTTCCACAGACTTTCGGCAATAAGAAAAATCGGGTATCAGACATTAATAAATGAAGCTCTCAGGAAGGTTATGAATAAGGAAACTATGTGAATAGCAAACGGAATGGAAAAAGTCAAACAATTCAGGAGCATCCGATTGACACAAAACAACATTAAAAAAGCACTCGATGAACTGAAGCTAAATCTGGTCAGGCGTTTTGGGCAGGAAGCGGAGCTTTATCTTTTCGGTTCTGTTGCAAGAGGAGATTATGAGGAATATTCGGATATTGACGTTCTTGTTCTCATCCCGGGCAAAGTAAACACTTCTATTGAAGAGGAAATATTCGATGAAGCTTACGAGATAGAATTGAAACACGATGTAATCTTTGGAGTGATCGTATGTTCAAACGATTTCTGGAATTCTGAACGGGCGCATGTTATGCCGCTTTATATAAACATACAGAAGGAGAGTGTGAAGCTATGAGTCCACTGGAGGATCTGATACAGTATAGAAAAGCAAGGGCAAAGGAAACACTGGAGGATGCAAAGTGTCTCCTTGCCGGAGGTGGTTTAAATTCCACAGTAAATCGGATTTATTACGCCATTTTCTACGAGGCAACCGCTCTCCTGATGACCCATAACTTATCATCAGCAAAACATAGTGGTATCCGTGCACTTTTTCATAAGGATTTTGTCAAGCCTGGAAAAGCAAGTAAGGAATCGGGGAAATTTTATTCGAGAATGTTTGATTTTCGCCAAAAGGCAGATTATATTGATTGTTTTAAGTTTGAGAAGGATGATGTTAAGAATTGGATTGAATCGGCAGAAAATTTTATTAATGAAATAGATGAACTTATAGATCGTGAGATGAGTTATTTATAATACTTGTCAGACATGCAATAAAAAAAGAGGGGAAATAATATCTCCCCTCCTAATTATGCTTCTCAAATTACCCGCTTCTGCTCAGCTTGCCCGCTCTCCGGGCGTAATTCTCGGCAATTCTGAATCCGATATAACCGATTGGGATTAACACAATGCCCATGACGAGCAGGATGATTATATATCCCTTCAGATCAGATATGCCTTTGCCTTCAAGAAGGGCAAGTCTCATTGCTTTCAGCGTGTATGTGGCCGGTGATATTTTTGAGAAAAACTGTAGCCACCTGGGCAGAACTTCTATCTCGTAATAAACCCCGGACACAAGTAATATCAGTGCCTGAATGATATGCGTCGCCTGGGGACCTTTTTCCGGTGAGAGAAGTGGCAGGATTCCGCCTATTAATCCCAGTCCGATAAACGACAGGCTGGACACCGCCAGTATGACCGATGCCGCAAAAAGATTTGCATTTCCCAGGTTTACTTTCAGAAACATTGACACCACCACGAGAATTAGCGCCGTTCTTGCAAGTCCGTATATCACCGTGGCGATACAGTTACCGGCAAGATGAGTCGCTCTTAAAATCGGCGCCATCAGAGTATGCTCGATTGTGCCTTCCCACCTCTCCCAAGCGATATTTTCCGAGAGTTCGTGGAATATCAGCGAGAGGAAACCCCACAAAATCGCACCGATTACAAGGTAAAGTACCCTTTGCGGATCACCGCTGGAAACACCGATTAATCCGATAGTGAGGCAGTTTACGAGGGTATATGCCAGGAATACAATTTCCCATCCAATGTAACGCCTCATCAGGTTCATCATTCTCTCGAAAAATGCAACCGATGCCCTCAACTCCATTATAACGGGACTTCGTTTTTTTAACTTCAACATGAAACTCCCCTCCTTTACCGGAAATTATATTGTGCGGTGGGGACTACCATCCCCACCGCCATAAGGAAGCTACCAAGATATCCGCTTCCATATCGTCTTTACTTCCTAATTGCCCTCATTGGCAAGTTTCAGAAAGACCTCTTCGAGCGTTACCGCCACCTCTGATTTGCCGTTTCCGTTTGTTATCAGCTTTTTCAGCTCGGTGGGAGTACCCTCGGCTACTATTCTGCCTTCCTTCATTATTACAAGCCTGTTACAGAGCAACTCGGCCTCGTTCATGTCATGCGTTGTCAGAAGTGTGGTTATGCCATTTTCCTTGTTCATCTTCCGTACAAAGGACTGCACCTGTATTTTTGACTTCGGGTCAAGTCCTGTTGTAGGTTCATCAAGAAGGAGAAGACTTGGGCTTGTGAAAAGAGCCCTTGCAATTGCTACCTTCTGCTGCATACCCCTTGAGAGGTTTTCAAGTGACCCGGAAAGCTTTTCTTCAGGAAGCTCCAGGTGCTTGAAAATTTCCTCCAACGCCGGTCTCGCCTCTGTCGGCGTGTAGCCGTAAAGACGAGCCGAGTATGCAAGATTCTCCCATGCGGAGAGTTTCTTGAAAAATGACGCTTCCACCGACACACGATTGATCATCCTTCTGACCGCAAGCTCCTCACGATTCACATCGTGTCCGAACACCCGGATACTTCCACTGTCGGGTAGAAGGAGTGTTGCTATAAGCCTGATCAGGGTTGATTTTCCTGAGCCGTTTGCTCCCAGAACGCCGAATATCTCTCCTTCCCTGATAGATAAGCTTACCTTGTTAACAGCATAGAACTTCTTCCTCTTCCATCGAAGGAATGAGAAGATCCTGTCTATAATCTTGCCGTTAACGGGCTTTTTCTTCCATTCAACAAAGTATTTAGACACT
Organism: Vulcanimicrobiota bacterium; assembly: GCA_021107945.1. Lineage (GTDB taxonomy): Bacteria > Vulcanimicrobiota > JAJTBE01 > JAJTBE01 > JAJTBE01 > JAIORV01. The sequence goes on from JAIORV010000202.1 coordinate 24,158, forward strand.
TCTTCGACAATTACAGCCTGGCGCATAAAGATAACCTCCCTTCCTTAAAATAAAGAAGCCGCTGCCCAGTTAAACAGGCAACGGCTTCGAAGTTTCAGTCTTTAAGACTGTTAATTTCATAGTGGTATTTCCGCTAGATCTTTTCTTCGAACAAACCTGTTCTCGGGCGATGCCCAGAGAAGGGCACACTGACCCCTGGTATTATTCCTCTGCATGCTGGAAGGAACAAGAAGACGTACAACATCAACAAAAGCTCCGCTATTGCAAGCGGTCATTCGAAATTTGTTCATCTATACTCCCCTCCTAACATGTTTTTTTGGGTCAATGTTTTTACTCCATGTTCTAAAATTATACTACTACAAAAAATTTAAAGCAAGTTTGTTAAGAAAAGTTAATGAAGGATCACGGTTTCACTGCAATGCCGAATGGTCTTGAATGTGGTTGGGGGCGGGTTCGTTTTAGCTCTACGCCGGCGTTGGCGTCAATTATTGAGACTGTTCCGTCGGCGTGGTTTGCTACATATACACGAGAGCCGTCGCCGGTAATGGCAATACCCATGGGTTCTTTTCCTACATGCACGGAGCCTATATTGCCGCCGGTCATTGCGGAGAGAATTGCCACGGTTCCGCTTCCCTTGCATGTTACATATACCTTTGAGCCGTCGGGTGACACGATGAGCCTTGCGGGACTAACTCCGACGCTTGTTCGGGTTATCAGGCTCAGAGGGCTGGCGCTAAGAACGGCGACATCTGCGGAGTTGTGATCCGCCACAAAAAGTCTTCTTCCGTCAGGGGTTATGGCGATTCCTGTGGGTGACGCCCCGACCATTGCCCTGCCGATAGGTTGTTTTGTATATGCGTCAACACATACAACCTCGCCGGAATCCATTGCCGCAAGCGCCACATAGAGCTTTGTTCCGTCGGGACTACATGTTATTGCCATGGGAAAACCGGGTTGGCCGTTTGACATTGTGGGCATCTCGATATGATTCACCGGCACATGAGTTTTCGTATCGACAATTGTTACCCCGTCGGCGTTTGATATGAAGAGCCATTTTCCGTCGGGGCTAAGCTTTAGATCAGTCGCCGCCGATTGAAGGCTGACTCCGCCTATATGGATATTGTTATGAAGCACATCATACACGGAAACCCTGTTACCGTCATCGGCAACATAGAGTTTCGTACCTGCAACATTAAAGCAAAGCCAGGTGGGTCTTCCCTCGAGTTTTATATAATCAACCTTGTTGGTATTCTGTGGGTCAATTGTCATGAGACTGTTTTCGAATGAGGAGACCTGATGTCCCTTATCATACGGATTCATATGAACCGTATAATCCTGAGGTTTGTTGCCGTCGAGTGCAAAGGGATCCGCTCCGTGCATTATCGCTCCCTTTCTCCAGAGGGATGTTTTCGAGGCACTTTTATCCACTTCGATTCTTGCGAATGCAACATAACAGGTGTCCGGCACGACGACTCCCTGCGGTATGGTCAGTCCCCCGCCGGGAATCAGTGTGATATGTCCCATATTTTTTACATCCGCATCCTTTATGCTGATCTGTTTCACAAACGGGCCATATCCGGGCTTGTTGACAGATATGGTGTAATTTCCGGCCGCTATCATCACAAACTTGAACCCTCCCTGGGCGTCGGTCATCGTGTTAAAATTGCCTTTGGGTCCACGGGCTTCAACCGTCGCTCCCTCTATGGGGGAGTGGCGCACGCCGGGCTGGTTGATACCGGAAGGCCCGATGACAATGCCGAACATGGATCCGCCTTTTGCTCGTTTCGGTCCCAGGAAGGGAATCTGGGCGCAGGCGATCGCAAAAAGCGTGATAGAGAGTACTACGATGAGAATTGTTGTAAGGAAGGGCTTTCGTTTCATTTTGCTCACTCCATATCAATAGGTAACCTGTTTATATATATTTGTATTATTATAACACAATTATGTTAATAAGATATTACAATAATGTTACCCGGAATGAAACTTTATGGAACCAAATGATAAAGGTTGCACGATTCTTTTTGAAAATCCCGGGGGTATCTTCCCTGTTTGTGAAATGATTGGCCAAAGTTATTCAATGATAATTCAGGAGTAATAGAAATGCAGATTTCATCTTCGATAAAATCTGCATTACAAAGTTCTTAATTAATGTTAGTTAAACAGCCTATATCAATACCCCTTACTTTTCGCGAATTTCTCAAGCTTCTTGGCCCTTGACTCTGTCGGGGGATGCGTGGAGAGGAGCTTCTCAAGCCTACCCGGCTCTTTTCTTCCGGCGCTTTCAAGTCCTCTGAGGGCATCCGCGCCTTCCCTGGGGCTGTATCCAAGCTTCATCATATGCTCCGCTCCCCTGCGATCCGCTTTATACTCGGCTCTTCTGCTAATGGACTTGTCATAAAGCATTCCTGCCGCCGCTCCCAGCATATCATCGAGTTTGCCCGGTATTTTGCCAAGTGAAGATTGTAATATTGCAAGCATGAAATTGGTTCCGAGTTTATCAATGGAATCCCTGTTCTCCACATGAGCCATCTCGTGTCCCAATATGAACGCAATGTGGCTGTCCTTGGGGAACCTGTCGAGGAGTCCCTTGTGAACATATATGAAACCGCCGGGGCAGGCAAATGCGTTTACCGTGTCATCATCTATAACCTTGAACTGATAGCTCAGATCCTGTCTCTTTGAATTTGCGGCAATCTGCTTGCCTATCCTGTTTATTCTCTGGTTCATCGCAGGATTTCTTGAAATCGACATGGTACTCTCAACCTGATCTGCGACCATCTCTCCGATTTTTACTTCCTCTTTTGTGCTTATGAGCCATTTTGCAAGTGTCCCGCCTATTGACTTGAATACCGGAGAACCGGGAACACCCGCCGCAATCCCTGCCTGAGTCGCCGGACTGAGGCTCGAGAGAAGACCGAGTTTCTCGCTCGTGTCGGACTCCTTGAACACCGGTTTCGCGGGCATATCAGTACTTGCCGATTTGGTGAAAGTCTCTTTTGGCGTACCTTCAGTTGAAGCTTCACTCTGTGGTTTGAGGTCTCTCTTCACTGCATGCATATTTTGGGTTCCAGGATTTGTATTAATTGAATCCATAAAAAGCACCTCCGCTTTATGTTAAATAATATTTCCCACAATTCTTCCACAAATATTTCTGTTTTGTTGTTATTACCATGAAAATTGTATATTTCCACCTGAATTATTATAACATGAATAGACTTTTTGATTCAATCAGAAATGTCAGTATCAGGGTTAATAAAATGTAACAAAATAGTCAAAAACCCCGGATTTGGCATGAAACCGGGAAAACACCCGGAAGCCAACCACCCATGGTATTTGAAGAAAAGATTTTGGATCAGGAGTTACGCATTTTGTCATGTTATGGACAAGTCAAGCTTTTCCTAAAAAATATTCCTTTAAATGCCG
>JAIORV010000204.1 GCA_021107945.1 Vulcanimicrobiota bacterium
AATTTATTATAGGTTGATATTTTTATATTCAGTCTTTTACATTCTATTTTTTTTTATTTGTTTTGTCAAGATAAAATTGAGAGGGCATCATCCGGCATCTGTGCTCTCTGTGGTCTTTGAAGGTTTGCGGTTTATTGTTTCTTCCTCTCCAATTTAACTCCCCCGATATTGACGATTGATTCACCGACTACAATTTCGGGTTTTGATGGTGCTGATTGTCCGGTTTCCTCGTCTATAACGAGTGCTCCCTCTCTCATTATAGTTTCTATCCTTACTGCAAGAGGTTTCAGCTCCATTATATTCTTTTTATTTGTAATCCATATTGAACCGTCCTCTCCCTCGGTAATGCCTGTCTTGGGAGTAACCGCCATTCTCCATGCAACTTTGCCGTCGGGTTTGTAAACCAGCAAACCCTTTTCCGGTGAAGACACATAAATATTACCGTTCTTGCCTACCATTTCTACCTTTGAGTTCTTATCAAGCTTTTCATCCCAGAGCAACTTCATTTCATTTCCATACTGTGTTTTCTTCGTTTCCTTTGTATCAACGCAGTAAATATGCCCCTTTTTGTTTGCAAAAGCGACCTTTCCGTCGCCTGCGTCAACAGGGGGAGTGGAAATAGGCTCTTTGGCGTCAAAGAACATTTCAATATTACCCGTATCATGATCTAACGCTATAAGCCTGCCATCCTGTGAGCCGAATATAACCTTTTGATCATCCCCCATAAGAATCTGATTTGTTCCAACTGAAAAATTATCTCCCTCCTGACGTTTCTTCTTCTTGCGAGACACTTTTTTATGCCCCCTGCGGGCGAAACCCACATCCTTCATCCATTGCATCGTGTTGCTGTCATCCAATGTTCTGACGCTTCGGGGATAATATTTGGGGTATCCGATTCCTACATTCCAATTATACTCTCCGTTGGGTTTTATCGACATGACATGCCCGTTATTGTCTCGTAAAAAAATATTTCCGTCTTTATCAAGAGCGGGATTGCAGTTACTTATTGATCCGGCCCTGCATCGAAGCCATTTAATTTTTCCTGTGTCTTTTTCAACACCGAATATCCTGCCATAATATTCACCGAAATATAATGTTCCGCGTTTTTCGTCTATTGCGGGTTCGCCGGAGCTTCCACTGCCTCCGGATACTAAAACGTCATTGTATTTTATATAATCATCAGATTTCTCCCATTCTCCGTTCCATTCGCTGAATTCCCATCTCTTATTGCCGTCCTTATCGTATGAGATGGTTTCATTGTGTGTTGCCAGATAAAAATTCCCGTTTTTATCAACGGCAGGATTATTCTCGATATAATCCTTACCTCTCCATTTGACGGTACCGTCCGGATTATAGGATGTAAGATTGAATATTATGAGTTCGCCGCCGCCTGCAACGATTGTGCCATCCTCACAAAGAATCAGCTTTGTATTGAAGTTTCCGTCGGTTTCAATCGTGTTATTTGCAACGGTTCTTTTATCAAACAAAACCCCGCTTATGTCCTGCGCAGTCAGACCGATTTTCTCCATCTGACCTTTGGATTTCGAAAAAGTATCTTTAGTCTGCCCGACCATTTCTGATTTTATCATTTTCCTGGAAGTCATGTTTCTCTGCGTTGCGTCAATGGGATGTATCTCCATATAAATCCAACCTTTTCTAATAAAATTATATTTCAAATTAATATTGATATCTTTCTATTCAGTCTTTTACATTCTATTTTTTTTTCATAGTTTTGTCAAGATGAAATTGACAGGGCATTATCCGCCCATTTATCAACTATTAATTAACCGTTTTCCTCATTGGGAAGCCACTGAAGTGGCTATGGATTTGAAAGTGGGGCGGGGATTCTCTCTTCCCCCGGCTGAAGCCGGGGGTTAATCTCATGGGAGGTTTATAAACCTCTTCTGCAGAACGCGGGATGGCTGGAAAACTGCTGAAGCAGTTAATATAGATTGGTAGGGCTTTATTGCCCCCGGCTGAAGCCGGGGGTTATTCTCATGGGAAGTTTAAAACCTCCACCATGTGGGAAGCGAGAAGCGGGAAATGAGAAGCGAGAAGCGAGAATTGAGAATGAGATTCGATCTTCGTCATCCTTTTTCCGTTATCCATCCTCCGTTATCCATTCTCAGTTATCCGTCCTCTTTTATCCGCCCTCCGTGTCCTCCGTGGCTTCGTGGTGAAAAGGAAACGGGAACGGGATCTATTCTCCGACCTCCATCCTCTTTTATCCATTCTCCGTGTCCTCCGTGGCTTCGTGGTGAAAGGGAAACGGGAAACGGGAAAAGAGAAAAGGGAAAGGGGAAACGGGATCTATTCTCCGTCATCCGTCCTCTGCGTTGAAACAATCAAAGGGGTATTCAATCCACTTCCGATTTTTTTAAAATTACATAGGTGGGAAGTCCAATTGCATTATAGTAATCAAGTACTTCCTTTGTGGGTTGAACATTTGGCTTCTCGGCTCTGTACTTGATTTTCACATATTTCTCCATTCGTTTTCTGACTTCCGGGTCTTTAAAAGTTCCCTTGTCCATTGCGGTGCAATTCTTACACCAGCTTGCCCAGAAATCAATAAATACAAGCTTGTTCTCTTTTTCTGCTGTTTTCAATCCTTCGGATAATGAATTTACCCATCCTTCTTCGGTTGTAACCTGTGAAGTTGGAGGGACGGGACGGAAAAGGATGTATGCCGTGTGTCCATAGTATAAGGCGAATAATATTATAATAATCCCGAATACATGCTTCACCTTATCCATCCATTTGCCGGGTTTCGGCAGGAATGAGAGTCCCGCTCCCGCAAAGGGCCAGGGTATCGCCATACCAATCCCCAGGAGAAACGGAAGAAACAACCCTGCGATGTTGCCGTTCGCGTAGAGCATACTTGAGAGAAGAAGAACGGATATGACAACGGGGGCGACACAAGCCCCTGCAAGCAGCGCGGATATCGCTCCCATGAAGAGAGCGGCGAAGAAGCTTCCTTTTTTCGACTCCCCTTTGCCTAACTTGCTTCCGAATTTTGTGAAATCAATTAAAAAGACGTCGAACATCGCCAGTGACAGCAATATAAAAATAATCGCTATGGCAAGGTTGAACCAGGGTGATGAGTTGATAGAACCGAATTTTGATCCTGTCAGAACCACAACCAGTCCAAGAATTCCATAGACAAGAGAAATTCCCAGTCCATATATGCCGCCGAGTAAGAATCCTTGTTTTTTCGAGCTTGCCTGCGCTCCGGCTCCAATTATCATCAGGTTAATAGGGATTAGAGGAAGAACGCAGGGAGTCAGGTTTAGCGCAAGTCCTCCCAGGAGGATCAGGACTATAGTAATCCATATGCTCTTGCCTGCAAGGGGTGATTTCTCCATGCCTTTGCCTGTTTCTGTATTATCAAGAAAAGCGATGAATTTTTTCGAATCCATATAGCCTGTGGCGGTTCCGATAACCTTAAATTTGCCGGCATTCATTTTCCAATCTGAAGGGTCCGATGTGGGAGATGATATCTTTTCAGGAGTCTTCGCGGGCCTTACCTCTACTTCACCCTTTTTATCGAAATAGAGGGTGAAAGTCTTTGTCTCGGGCATGAAACAAGTATCCTTATCGCAGCCCTGATATGATATTATTACCTTGACAGGCTCTTTTTCTATGCCTTCAAGATTATATGTCGCTGTGAAATCTTTCTCATAGACTTCCTTTTCTTCGCCGGAAAACGGATCCTTTTTCTTTTTGGGAGCAGGTACATTATCGGGTGAAATGCTTACATTCTCCGGGACATCAATTTTTAACATATCATTATATATAAGATGGTCTTTTTCTATCTTGAATTTAACCGTAAGAACAGCGGATTTTTCATCGACTTTTTTCAGGTCGGTTTCAACCTCAATGGGGGCGGCGGTTGCAATGTTATAACAGATAGCTGAAATTAATATTAAAAGTATGATTATTCTTTTCACATATATCACTCCCGATGGAATTAATTTATTTTTGTTACTTAATTCTTAGATTTCGCACGCCTGACATCTTTTAATTAAATCACTCAATTTGTCAAAAAAGCGATTGAATTACTATCTTTAATTGCCTTATAACCTTATGTCATAATATTTATATACTTTTCGAGTTTTTAAGACAACACCCGATTTCAATCGGGTGGTTAGAAGCCTATAAAACCTACCTCCTCCTCCAATTTAACCGTTTCAACGGTTTCCTTATGAGATAAACCACTGAAGTGGTTAGGACGCTGTAGCGGTGGGGTTTACACTCAATTCACCACAATAAATTGTGGTGTTGTCTTAAACACCTTTAAACTCCTGTTATTACTCTAAAACACTTGAAATAAATTCTATTGCTTCTTAACAAATTCGCATGTGCGAAATGTGAGTAATTATTATTCTTACTTAAATGTACGATCCTTCGAAAATTCGAAGGATCGTATTTGTCTATATCAGTGATATCAAATTATATACTTTATCCTAGTCCTCAATCTCCTCGACTGCCTGTGTTATTGTGTCAAGCACCCAGTCAAAAGATGCCGCCGTAAGTGTTGCATCGCAATAAGGGCATTTTCCTGATTCTCCCGTTTCGACCGGTGCTCCGCAATTGGGGCAATTGTGACTCACGGTACGACCTCCATCCTGGTTTGTCTTTGCTCCCTGCTTGCGGACGAATGTCCAGTATTCTGCCATTGGAATTATTTCCTTGCTTCCCTCGACGATATTGCCGTCGCTATCATATGTTTTATCCGACATGGAAGCATGAACCCTTGCCTTTATGAAATCGTACTCTCCCTCAATTCCTGCCTCGGTTGTCTTTATCCCACCGATAACAAGGTCTTCGATCACGTTTTTCCGTCCCTTGTCAACATATTCGGATAACTGCATATTCATCCTGTTGAACTGTGCTTCCGACATATATTTTCTGACGGGTTCCAGATCGTTTTTCGACCATGCTCTCTGGATTTCGAAGAAAGAAGTCTGCGCCTTGTCGAGAAATACTTTTTCACTGAAGAAAGAGTCTTTCTTTCTCAATTCTTCCAGTTGTTCTTTTACTTTTTCCTCGTCAACGGGGGGAAGTGCTTCAATGTCCACAGGCTGAATTGGAAGTGGCTGTTGCCCTTGTTGGGTTTGCTTACCGCCCTGTTTCCCTTTCTTCTTTTTCAAGATACTGAGTATGATGAAAATAATGACAACAATCAGCACCAAAATTCCGATTCCACAACCTACGGTAGATCCACAGCAAGCTCTGCCTCCTCTGCTTGTCGTTCCGGACTGATTATAATTCCTACGGGTACTGGTAACGGTTTTTGTATATGTTGTTCTCCTGTATGGAGTTGATTTATATCGTGTGGTTTTTCGTGTGGTTGTTTTTCTACGTTTTGGAGCCCTGTATTTATGCCCCGCTCCAGCCCTTGGATAAACCTCATGTGAAAAAATAATGAACAGTGCAATTATTGATAATATAACCGCTAAAAACTTTTTAACTTTCATCCCTTTACTCCTCTCTCTTTATACAAAGAAACGGGCAATTGTCCGGGTAATAGCACTTGCAATATAAACCCTCAATCTATTGGAATTTCTGTTGCAATAGAATCCGGCATTGAAATGGTATCCGGCAAGGTACAAATAATTTCCTCATGATTTATTTTCCACCAATAAAATGTGAAACCCTTCAGATGTAATAATATTTATTTAATATTTTCTTATGTATAAAAGGTAAAATGGGGTCTTTGTGGAAATTCAAGAGATGTGTGGCTATAAATAAGGGAGGATATCTGGTTTGGAAAATAGTAAACAAAAGAAGGCCGGAGCTTCACTTAGGAAGAAAATTATATGGATAGTACTACTTGCAGGTTCGTTGCCGATCCTTGTTTTTTTGATTGTCAATAATCTTTTGATATATAGTTCATATAAAAACATCCTTTACAATGAGCAAAAAGAGAAGGTTGAACTGGGAGCGGAAAGAATCGCCTTTTTTATTGGAGATGTTCAAAATATCCTCAAGTCAAAATCGGAAACTATTGCTTTTTATAAAAAAGATATGGAAGAAATAAAATATTCATTAAATAAAGCAACCTCTCGATTTGATTATCTTTTAAAAGTTGCTCTTTATGATGAAGACGGAAACTTACAATTTTTCGTTACTCAGAAGAAGGCTGAAGAAAACAAAGACACTGAAGAAGAAATACCTCCAATGAACCTATCGCAAGATGCCCTCAAATCAGTCAATGAAAAAGGGAAATATTTTAGTAAAGTATATTATGATGAAAACAAACTTCCCCGGATAGATGTTTTTGTACCGGTCAGAGACGGTAATAGTAAAATAACAGGAATAATATACGGCGTTATCGATTTACGGCATATCCGTAAAATAGTCGGCAGTTTGAGCGTTAAGAAATATGCTTTTGCCTACCTGATTGACAGTGACGGCAACATATTAATTCACCCGGGAAAAGCAATATTACGTAAGGACTTTGAATGGAAATCAATTCCTCCGGTTAAGTTATTTATCAATCATAAAGAAAATGCGGGACATGTAAAACTTGATATATATCCCAATGTCGATGGACTTCGCGTTGTGGGAACGGTTACCCACGTACCGGGAACAGGTTGGGGATTGATACTGGAACGCAAGGAAAGAGAGGTCTATGGAAAAATTTATGGCTTTTTCTGGATCTCATTTGCCATTTCATTGGTGATATTACTGATAGGGATCCTGGTCGCTTACAGGTTCATTAAAAATTCTCTTTCCCAGTTTGATAAACTCTATGTTGGCGCCGAGGCTATCGCTACGGGTAATTTACAACACAGGATCCGGATAAACACGGGTGATGAAATAGAAGAACTGTCTGAAGCTTTCAACCAAATGGCAAAATCATTGGAGAAGCAAAAGAAAAATAACCTTGACTCTCTGGAGCAGTTGAAAGAAAAGAAAAAAGAACTGGAAGTATCAAATTTACATCTCAAGGAAGCGTCTCAACTTAAATCTGAATTCCTGGCCAATATGTCTCATGAGTTGAGAACGCCTATGAACACAATAATCGGTTATACATCAATTATACTTGACGGCATTTATGGAGAGCTTTCCGGCAAACAGGAGAGCAGTCTAAATAAGATATACCAAAACGCCAGAAATTTATCACTTCTCATCGATGATATTTTAAACCTCTCAAAAATAGATGCAGGCAAAATGCCGATCTTTACCGAGAGATTTTACATCAAGGAAGTCATCAAGGAAGCAATATTCCCATATAAATCCAGGATAAGTGAAAAAGGACTGGATCTCAATCTTAACATTAATAGTGAAATAGAGGTTGAGACTGATCGCTCCAAAGTGAAACAGATTCTTACACACCTGATAAATAATGCCGTGAAATTTACAAGTGAAGGCAGCATTACAATTTCATGCAAAAGAAACAAAACGGATGACTATCTGAAAATTACCGTTGCCGATACAGGTATAGGAATCGAAGAAGAAAGTCTGAGTAAGATTTTTGAAGAATTTCGACAACTTGACGGATCCTATACACGGGAATATGGAGGCACCGGACTTGGACTGTCCATCGTCAAAAAGATCCTCGATATGCTGGATGCCAGGATTACTGTCAAAAGTAAGGTGAATGAAGGCTCCACATTTAATGTATTTCTCCCCATAAGATTGGAGAAACAAACCTTGGCTTCATCACCTATAAGACCTGGGCCGAAACCGGAAGGAAAGGAAAAGACAACCGACTCGGAAGACACAAAAGAAATTGAGGATGTAACAAAGAAAGTAATACTGGCAATTGATGATGATCCCGATGTTATTGAAATGATAAAAGACACCGTGAAAAGAACCGGTTACAGGGTCGTCGGGGCAAGCTCCGGTGACGAGGGAATGAAACTTGCAAGAAAAATCAGACCATATCTCATCACGATTGATATTAATATCCCGGGTAAAAACGGGTGGGAAGTTATCAGGGAGCTCAAAAGAGATCCTATCACACTGGATATACCCATATTTATTATCAGTATTACAGATGACAAAGCAAAGGGCTTCGCTATGGGAGTAACGGAATATTTTGTAAAACCCATTGACAGAGACTTACTTCAGCGCCGCCTTGCAGTTCTTAGCAGACTCAGGGGAAAGAGAATTCTTGTAATTGATGATGACCATTATTTTCTTGAAAATTTCTTCTATATACTTAGAGAACATGGCTTTATACTCACTTCCTGTGACAGTGGAATGGAAGGAGTCGAAAAATTAAAAACCGAAAAACCTGATTTGCTTGTTCTTGATATTATGATGCCGAAGTTTTCAGGTTATGATGTCCTGGATGCAATGAATAAAGAGAATTTATCGAAAGATGTCCCCGTAATTATCCTTACGGCAAAAGAGTTGACACGTTATGAACATGAGGAGCTTTCAAAGCGTGTTGTTACAATTATCAAGAAGACCGGAATCTCAAGAGAAGAACTACTTCCGAAGTTACGCTCCGTTCTTGAGAGAATCTGGTGTCAGGATGTAATAAATTTCGATATTAATATCGTAAATACGAAAGGGCGGGAATCAGCTAATTGAGTAGTACCATTTTACTTGTTGAAGACGATCCGGACGCCCGGGAAATAGCCAGAATAATTCTGGAGTTACACAGTTATGAAGTATTGACAGCGGTCAACGGGATTGAAGCTATCAGTAAGGCAAATATTGAACCTATTGATTTAATTATATTGGATATTTCAATTCCACCCAAAAATGGGGTTCATATCATGGCCCGGATGCGGGAAAACCCCAAGCTCAATAATATTCCCATAGTGGCATTTACAGCCCTTTCAAGTATAGATGAACAGGAAATGTTAAAGCGGGAAGGATTTGATGGTGTAATTCCCAAGCCTTGCCGTCCCGAAGAAATAGTTGAAACCGTTGAGAAATTCCTTAAGGAGTGAAGTCGAGTTGTTCACTGATGATGCTGAAGCGAGAATACTTGTAGTGGATGATGATCCGGATACACTTGAAATTATCAAGATTGGACTTGAATTTAGAAACTACGGGATCATTACAGCTACAAACGGAGAGGATGCTCTTTTAAAAATATCCTCGGAAAATCCTGCCCTGGTTGTACTTGACGTTATGATGCCCAAAATTGACGGTCTGGAAGTCTGCAGAAGAGCAAAGGAAAATTTCTTTACAAGTCAGATACCCATTATCCTGCTTACCGCAAGAGGGCAGGTAGAGGATAAGGTGCATGGACTCTCTCTGGGAGCCGATGATTATATGGCAAAACCTTTCGATATGAGGGAGTTAGCGGCGCGCGTCGAAATGATTCTCAGGCGAACCAGGCTGTCTCTTGAAGCTAGTCCGCTAACGGGATTGCCGGGCAATATCGCAATACAGAGAGAAATTGACAGGAGAATTAATGCGGAAGAGTTGTTTGCCGTTTGCTACATGGATCTGGATAATTTTAAAGCCTATAATGACAGATACGGGCATTCAGCGGGAGATCAGGTCATAAAGGCCACCGCTGATATAATTACAAATGTCTTCAGGACACATGGCGATGAAGAGGATTTTGTCGGGCATGTCGGTGGAGACGACTTCCTGGCTATTACAAGTCCCAAAAATGCAGAGCAATTTTGCATGCTTGTTATCGATCAATTTGATGAGGAAATACCAGGCTATTATCGACCCAGAGACCGCAAGAAAGGCTTCATACAGAGTTTTGACAGGCAGGGAAACCTTCAAAAATTTCCACTCATGAGTATTTCAATTTCCATCGTAACAAATGAAGAACGGGAAATAAAACATCATGCAAAAGTGGCGCAGATTGCCGCCGAGTTGAAGAAATACGCGAAGTCATTTGAGGGCAGCGTATTTGTGAAAGACAGAAGGAAGAACGACGGGATAAGGTTTGTTGATGGGGAAGAAGAAATTATGGGGGAGATCGATGTGGGGCAGGTCGATGTGGGGAAGAGCAATATAAAAAAGAGCGAGGTAGAGAGTCCGTTGGTCAATGAATAATTTTCTGAAGTGTTAAGATGTTACCGGTAATAGATCACCCAGTCCCTCGCCTTATCCAAATGGGACGAGCCGGGGAATTTCCTGATAAATACCATTAGAATTTCCATTGCCTCTTTTTGCTTTCCCGATTCGCCCAGGCAACGACCAAGGTAATAATATGCATCCGCGTATCCCGGGTGTTTTTTTATTATATCCCCAAAAATCTTTTCACCCCTGTCATATTGCCTTGTTTCAAAATAGAAAAATCCCAGGTTGAATTTTATCGAAGCGTTTTCAGGCTCAATCTCAAGCGCTTTTAGAAATGCCCGCTCCGCCTTTTTCTCATCAAAAACGCTTTTTTTATAATTAATTGCTGCATATATATAATCGGCCGCATTGACATCTTCTTTCTCCGGATAAGGGCTTATAGAAAACCATTTCTTTTCATAATCAAAATAAATAATATAGGGTTTTCTGCCGGGGAATTTCTTTATCAACTCCCTGTTTTCTTCAGGCATGAGATACAAAGCCAGCAGATTTTCCTGATTCTCATATTTCCAGTTATTCCTAGTAAGTACACGGGTCATCATATCGGGAACATCACGGATAAATATCAGGGACTTGCCGGTCGTTCCGGGAGGATTTTTTATCCATTTCATCACCCTCTTATTCGTTTTGTAATCCCGGTGAATAAGTGGAATAAGCGCGGGCAGTATCCCTGTCAGCACAAATAAAACACAACAAACGATAAATGAGGGGACGAATCCCGACCCGGGAAGCCATCTTTTTTTTCTGAATTTTCCTTCAAGCCATGTCAATCCCCCGGCACACAGGGGAACTGCAAGAATAAATACCGGGTAATAATACCGCGCTCCGAATTCCAGGTTACCCAGTGAATAGTAGAAAAAATAAAACACAATGATTCCAATTATCGGGAATAGAAACAAAACGGATTTCCATCTTTTCCTCAGAATACCAAAAATCGCTCCGATACCTATAAACGGAAACAGCCAGAAAGATTGTCTCATCGAGGAGTATGCAAAATTCCATAATCCCTTTAACGGGGTATGCCTCACGCTGCCAAACCCCCATTTTTCAATGGATCGATACTTTACAAAGGCAAAAAGAAAAGGCTCTCCTGTCTGAATGCGATTAACAAATAAAAGGATAAGTATTCCCAGTCCAAATCCCGCCAAAAACGGGATTGCTTTTAGCAATTTCTCTTTTCTGTCTCTCGACTTGAATATTATGTACCCGATATATGGCAATAACGACATGAATAAAACTCCACCCTCGGAAGGCCTTACAAGGAGAAGAAACAGGATGGATATTGCCGACAGGAATGAATATTTCCAGTCGCCGTCTTTCTCAATTCTTAATAACGACAATATTAAAAGCAGGATGAAAAATCCTGATGCTGTATGAGGAAAATATGTTCCTGCCAGAAGAAAAAAAAGTGGCGAGAAAAACAGGATTATAACCGCCAACGCCCCCGATTGCCTGTCGAAAAATTCTTTACAAAGAAGATAAATAAGCACAAGGCTAAGTGCCGCCAGCAATGCATTTATTACGAATGTAAGACTAAGCAGCCTCCCCGGCATCATCAACAGCGGCCAGCCTATTGTATATTTGCTGTACCATTTGCCGTCGCTCACAATATTTGCACATTTAAAGAATTGTGGCATTGGGGGTGAATCGGCATAAATTTTGCCTGATTTTATCAGGTCTGCCTCAAAAATATATGAATATTCATCGCTTACAAGGGGGAAATCAAGAAGCACCAGAAAATGAACGACAATTATTACAACAAAGGATATCAGGCAAACAATAAGTAAAAACAGTTTTTCTTTCCTTTTATCCTCCAGGAAGCTAAACAGGCTGATGTTTTTTTTAACAATTTTTCCTATTCCCATGCCGGCCAAATATATCGCAGGGAGAAGGAAGATAAAAACCGGAAAAACATATCCCTTGAGATAAATAGTGAAAATGTGTCTGAATAGAGCGGTCAACTGCCTTGAAATATGGGCGACATCATACGTAAGGTAATTTGCCGAGAAAACGTATGTGTGAATGTTATAGAAAAAAGTGCCCCCGGCACGTCTGAAGCAGACGGACAACACAAGAAAAGAAACAGAAAGAACAATTAACAGGAACCCTGTCAATCTACTTTTCTTGTCATTTGTCGGTTGATCGCTCATTTTAATTATCCTGTCTTCTGATACGATCCGATAATACTTTGATTATCTCAATTGAGATATCCGGTTTCTCATAGATCAGGTTTAAAAAGTGATCCCTGTCAAGACAAAGAAGCTTTACAGGTGTTAATGCCTTCACGGATGCCGAGCGAACATCGGTGCTGAAAAGCGCCATCTCACCGAAAAAGTCAGGTTCCTTCATCGTTGTCAATCTTTTTGGTGGATCCCCGGGCAAGTAAATCTCAACCTCCCCATCGGCAATTATATACATTGTATGACCCACATCGTCCTTTTCTATGATTACCTCCCCGGGTGTGCAATTTCGCTCCCTGCTGATATCAGCTATTACCCTCAATTCATCCATTTTAAGAGATTTGAATAAAGGGGCGTTTTTAAGGTATATCACCTTCTCGATTGTGGTCAGCATTTTTGATTCTCTCCCTTTTTTCGCGACCTTTCCACTTGTTTTCAAATACGCTTCACTCGATTCAATCATTCCGGCGATCTCTTCCACGAGAGAATTATTATGATTTGTAAATATCGACATATCAGGAATGAATGAAAGATCCCCGACCTTGCTGTATAACATCAATGAGGCGCAAATATGCCAGTGTGGGCTATCCACCTTGAGATATTTTTTGATTAATTGCTCAATTGAAATCGGCTCTCCTCCCGTGAAGCTTATGCTCATCTCGAGATCCTCCTCGAAATTGCAAGGATATATCAGGTTCACAAGATGTTTTGTCTGCTTCTTGTCCCACATATTCTCGAAAAGCTCCAGGGCGTTTGAAATAAGCCTGGGGTTTTTTGTAATAAGAGCCTTTTCTATGGAAATAACAACTTTCTGGTGAAGTAAAATTCCCAGGAGTCCCAGGATCATTAGTCTCAACTGGCACTTGTTCCTCTCCTGAAGCTCAGCCATTAGAGAATCCTGTAAATTCAACTTAACAAGGCAGTCCTGCTCCAGAATGATTTCAAAATAGTTCTCCACAAGGGACCTCAACGCTATTTTTAGCCTGTCCTTGTATTCATCAGGGATATTCTTCAGCTTCTGAAGAAGTAGTATGATATTTTCCCTTGTAGTCAGGGGCTCCGATGGTGAATCCAGGATTTTCAGATAACCGTCAAAATCCTCCGGGTAATTCTTGACAAGTATTTCAATGATCAATTGATTCAGAACTCTCGACGACGGCCCCAGGAGTCTGATTAGTGTTTCCTTCTCCTTCTCACCGGCTCGTTTCCCTAATATCTTTACCGCCGCCCGGGTCTCGTGATATGCGCCGTTCCTTATAAGATCATCCACCAGGGTCAATATCTCTGCATCCTCTCTGCCAAGAGGCTGATAAACCTCTGCAAGTGTATTGGCGGCTGCAATGACAATTTTTCTCCGACTGTCTGTGATACTCTTTCTTATATAATCAAGATATTTATCGTCATATAACTGCCGGATCATCGCGAGGTTTGCAAGGATTATATCAGGTTCATCAATTGAGAGCCTCTGTCTCATCTTTTCTCCAGCTTCTTCAATACCGTCTAACTCGGTGATGAAAAAATATCGAATGGCGGAATTTTGAAGGACAAGGTCTTCCGTTTGATTCATCAGTTTCTTTATCTCGCCAGCGGCGTCCTTGTGGGTGATTTCAATGAAATACTCGATAATCAACTGCTTAATATTGGGTGAGCATTCTGCGAGAGCACGGTGAAGCAAATTCATGTCAACATTCTTCGCTCTGTTGAAATACCCGGCAAGAAATTCCTCCTGTGTATCTGTCTGCCATGTAAAAAAGCCTTTTGATATTCTGCCGAAATCTATATCCTCATCAAGATGAAGCAGAAGCGTGACGGCGTTGCCGCGAACCTTTTCATCCTTGCCCGATACCATGCTGTAAAGCGTGTCAAGGTCTTTCTTTGATGCCTTCTCCCAGCGCAAATTCTCAAGATCGTCCAGATTCAATGTGTTATCCCTCACCATCTTCATCAAACCGTCAACATAGCCCTTATTTTGAAGATGGGCGATGATGATATAGAGAATAGAGATAATGAATCCAAAAATTGCAATTGCATGGGGTTTCAAAAATCCCTTGATTCCCTGGAGGATCAAACTACCGGTTATCTCCGACAGGGGCTTTATCATTCCACTGGAGAGAGCTTTCGCCCTCGCCCTCTCGTGATCCGGCACGGCGTTGTAGAACAATCCTTCCACAGGATCCTGTAATACCGATTCAAGTTGCTCGTCCGAGAACCTTGCCCACAGAGCGGATAAGAAGCCATAGTTGATGATAAGAGCGAGGAAACCTGACGAGAAGCATACGGCATAAGTCGAATTTGCCGCGCCGAGGCCCAGTGAGTCTATGAGCTTGTTTGCGACAAGCAATTGTAGTATTAACGCCAGGATATTAGAAGCTACTATATATATGCCGAAGAAAGCAGTCAGTTTATCTCCCTGGAATGTCTGAAAGAAAATATCACTATAAAGGAACTTGATAATCAAACTGAGCATCCCCAATAGAAACAATCCTCCCGCAAGCGCCTTCAGAAGGTTGGATCCTTTCATGAATTCAAGCCCGCTTTTAATATGCCTGAAGAACATCGTGCTTTCTTTGGAATGCTTTTCGTAATCGAAAACCTGCGACGGGTATTTTTTTTCTATATAGGGCAGCATGAGAATTCCCGCCCCCAGTGTCGCCAGCCATATAAATATGATATTCTGCGACCCGATTCCCGGGGCAAGGAAAGTAAGCAGGAGTCCGCCGATGATCCCACCGAGCCTGGAACCGGAGAATATGATGGGGAAAAGTCTTTTCGATTCCATCGTATCGAAATAATCTGCAAGATAAACGCTGAAATGGAGATTAATCGCGCTGAATATAAACTCATAGACTGCATACAGGAGATAGCTGATTATTACAGGATAATATGGAAGCAGGAGACGAGCGGGCAGAATAATGACGGCGGCTCCAAACAACAGGTAAGAGAATATCGCCTTGTTGCTCTTCCGGGAGCTTAAATACATGTAAGCGATAACTACGCCAAAGTTGAGTATTGCGGTAAACAGAAATATAAAAGGCAGCTTTTCGGGACCCACATTGTTCAGGAAGAACGACATGGATACCCCCGCGCCTATTTCCGTACCCATAATAATAATTAAAAAGAAAGAAAAAAAGAGAAGCAGTTTCTTTTCCTCTCCCCTTTTAATAAGAAGCGCTTTTGTAATTTTTGTAAGGATTTTGACCACCCTGTGATTTTGTTGTTAAATCTATTTCGATTAATATGGTATGTTTCCTGTGATAATGCAAAACGGATCACGGAGGTCGGATGTGTTTTTTCACCGCAGAGATCGCAGAGGACGCAGAGAATTTCGCAAAGGGAATGGATGTGGAGAAGGAATGCTGGATGTTTTTTTTTAAACCGCAGAGATCGCAGAGATCGCAGAGAATTATATAAAGAGAATGGACGCGGAGAACGGAAAACGGAGGATTGACGCCTGATGCTGCAGGAAAGGCTTCCATCCCCGATTTCTTCGCCACATGACTTGATCATTTTACTTGAACAATGGATCCAAATCAATCCTGACCCAATCCTGGTATCCGGGTAGTTTTAGCCAGAATCTTAGTTTCTCCGGGACAGCGACGATCTGGTATATGGTGTGTTTGGGACGGGTTACACCGCCTTTGTCAATGGGAATGTCAAGGATGTCCATCATCTTTTTGGCGTTGAATTTGCCCTTGTATTTCTCCGCCTGGGCCAGGAGATTCTTTCGTCTTAGCATTGTCAGGTGAGGTTTGTCATTAAACGGCTCGGATATCCCCCAGGATGGATCAACAAAGTGATTGGTCGCCACCAGGAGCCCCTTCTTGACACCGGCCCTGCGCTTGACTCCAAAAGTTGCCATTTCATAAGAATAAGCTTCATTCTTATCCGCCACATTCACGATATAGGTAAAGTCTGATCGGGTGGAATGGAGGGCCGCATTGAGCTGGCTTAAACTGGAGAAATCGAGTAGAAAGCCAAGCTCCAGGATGTAAAAGGGTATTCTGTTATCGTAAAAAATGCTCCCTCCCGATATAGTGCCGTCATTATTCTCAATGAATATCGAGGCCTTGTTCATGCCCGTCAACACAATAATTTGACCGGCGTAGCCTATGTTGGCTGTTGGAATGCTCCCATCATCCGGATTATACACGACTATCGTGAAAAATTTGGCAAATTCCCTGTAGCACGCGGGATAATCGAAATTTCTCCCAAAGACCAGCGGCTTTCCCGATGTATATTCTCCCCAAGCTGCAATCCCGGAGCATTCTGCGCTTGAGGATGAAAACAACACATAAATAAAGAGCTGATCCAGGATAATGAGTTTTTCCAGATCCATCCCCGATGTCTCGGACATTCCATAATAAATTTCCTTAAATCTCCGGGGATACATGCTGAAAAGATGCCTCGAGGCTTCCTTGATCAATTCATTGCTCAATCCCTTTTTCTTGATGAAATAATTATTTATTGCAGTGTCATAAAGACCGTTCAACTGGTTTTTCATAAGCTTCCCATACTGCCGCCCCATCTGCCGGTAGTTGCCATGCAATTCCAGAACATTAACCTTGTCCGCCTTGTAGAGTTTTCCGCCCTCAAATGTGGAAATAAGTTTCAAATCTTTGACATCAGTATCAGCCCAACCGGCGATACTAGCCATGATCAGAAAAAGTCCAATAAAGACAATTACAACCAATTTTCTATTCATCTTATGCCCTCCATTTCTATGTCATAAACTCCTCGTCTATTCAGCCCTCTATTGTGGAAAGAACATTTTAAACCTCGATTTAACACCGCCTTAGACTGGTCGGGAGACCGGCCTCTACTCATCTTTTATGTGTATTTATCGCGACGCGATTAGGAAGGCGCACCTGCACAATTGTCTATATAGCTAAATTAATTCAAAGCTCTGCGTCCCCTGCGAGCTCTGCGGTGAATAATTACATCAGTTATTTAAAATCAGGACTTACTCATTTCCAAGAAGGAAACACGTGAAATTGTCATCCTGAGCGAAATACGATCTTTACCTTTCCTGAACAACCTTGGCAAGAACGGATTTTACTTATCTCCGATGTCTTTCACAGCGAAGGATCTCGTCAAACCAATCCAAGGAGTATGGAGATTCTTCGCTATGTGAATCCCCGGATACAAGACAATCCCGTCTTTGAGAAAATCATCGGAGTAAAGCAACTCATTCTTGTATCGCTCAGAATGACAGTATGCCTGACATTCAGAATGACAATTGCGAAGTCCTGTTAAAATATAATATCGTCAATTAGCTCGACACCACCGGCGAGGATCCGATCTCTTATTCCGGGTTTCTCCACGTCAACCGCATGATCATTCCAGTCTTTATCAAATTGCGCTTCCATTTTCGCCGCAAGATCCTTGTCGTTAATCTCCCCGTAATACTCATGAATCCCCCTGAAAGCGTTATGTATGAAGTTGGCGGATCCTATCATCACTTTTTTATGATCAAAAACACAGAGTTTCGAGTGCATCTGTGTGAATTTATCATTAACATACCATTTGACAGGAATTCCCGCTTTCTTGAATTTTACTGCCGCCGAGATGTTTGGCATATGAAATGTTGGCACGTGGAAAATCTCCTTATTATCGCACAGGATGATTTTCACATCGACGCCTCTCTTTTTCGCCGACAGAAGCTCTTTCTCTATTTCATCGTCGGTAAGTGTGAACATTTCTATAAGGATGCTTTCTTTCGCTTCACGGATGTTTTTCAACACCGCCGGTTTTACGGTTGACCTTGCGGGACTTGTCGATGTCATTTTGATTTTGTTGGAATTTGACATCAACGGATCGAAAGAAAAACCGACCATAGCCGGGTCTGGATCAGCGGCGACATTCCAGGATTCGTCGAATAATCCTTTCATGTCTTTTGCGGCAGGCCCCTCAATTTTTACGTTTATGTCGTGGTTGTATGTGTCGTCGATGTTGGACCCTCCGATATAGGAAATCTTGTCATCAATGACCAGTATCTTGGCATGCTCCGACGGCGTTAAGCTTCCTTTTAGCTTTTTCAGTGGGTATGGTACATAGTCAACGCCTTTTTCCTTCAAATATTTTCCCATCTGATAGAGAGGGTCATCTTTGTGAAGCCATGATTCGAGTTTCTGCATTGCTGAATCCAGCATCACTTTGACTTCGATCCCCTCGTTTTTCCTTTTGATCAAAAGATCGCAAAGCGCTTTTCCGTCCTTGCCGTTCAGAAGATATGTCTCAAATACAATGGAATCCTTTGCATTTGCAACTTCTTTCATCACATCCGCAGTGAACACGTCATCATCAATAAGCGGTGTGAATTTGTTCAGTGGCGGATCCTTCTCCACATTTTTCTCCGGGGAAGAAGGGGCGGTCTTTTTGGGCGAGTCAATATGCGCCACATCGACAGGATCCGCAATTAAGCCTGTGGAGTTATTTGTCTTCAATCCTGTTTTATTGCTATCAACTTTGGGGTTTATATATGAATTATTTTCCCGGATAGGATTAATCATTTTATTCCTCCAATTATATGATTTTCATTGAGATGGTTATCATTTGTGCCTATTATATCATAATTGCGGTGGATATTATGTGAACATGTTGTTAAATTTATGAGGAAGGGACATTTCTCACACTCCCTGAATAATTAAAGTAGATTATAATGAGGAGGAATGGGATAATGTTAATTAAAAGAAATGTCAAAAGCAGAGCATGCTTACCGACAAAAGAGATAATTGTCGGATTGATTCTTATGGTAATGGTATTTGGGCTTTTTTCAGGATGCGCCGCGTCAAAAAAGGAATCAAAAGATAATGAAGTGGTAAAGGATATGGTGAATAAATACCTGACCGCCCTGAAAAACAAGGATATTGATGGCCTGCTTTCAATGTCGGGAGTCAAGATAGATGAGGAAATGAAAAAGCAAGTAGTCATGGGACTCAAGCAGGTTATGGAAACTGCTGTCGATCTGGACATCAAGGATTTTAAGATTAAAAAGGTTGAAGTTGACGGAGGCATTGCCTTTGTTACAGTGGAAGAAACCCGGAAAATGGCTCCCAAAGGCACCGGTGCTCCGGCCGGGTTTGAAACAGGCTACAAAACCGTGGAAGAAACTATTGTGCTTATCAAACGGGATGGTAAATGGAAAATTGACGCCATAAATACATTACATCTTTCACAGATTGATATGAAAGATACCCAGAAGGCTATGTCGGAATTGAATAATATGGGAATGGCAAGGGTTTTTGCCCTTGTTGTAGATCCGGACATCGCAAGTTTGGGCATTAATATCGCCGCAATAGCCGCTCCCAATTTCCTTCAGGCGAGGGGACAGGGGCAGTTTACACAATGTCAATCCAATATGAAAAACATCGGCACCGCCCTGGAGATGTATTCCACCGACCATTCAGGTCACTATCCCAAGAATCTCAAGCAATTGACGCCGGAATATCTCAAGTTTATTCCAACATGTGCCTCCGCAGGTAAGGACACCTATTCCGAAAGTTATGAATCCACACAAAATCCCGATACATATGAGTTCTGTTGCTCGGGATCTCATCATTCCAACGTCGGTGTACCGCCAAATTACCCGAAGTATGATTCAACCAGGGGATTAACATCGCGCCCATCGACCGGAATTAAGCGGATCCCGAGAAGGAGAGATTCCAGTTCGTCACCCGCCGGGGATTATACCATGTGCCAATCCAATTTAAAAAACATGGGCACCGCCCTGGAAATGTATTCCACCGACCATGCGGGACACTATCCCAAGAGTCTCAAGCAATTGACACCGGACTATCTCAGGGTGATTCCCACATGTCCGGCAGCAGGTAAGGATACCTACTCCGGGAGTTATAAATCCACACAAAGTCCTGATACCTATGAGTTCTATTGTTCCGGATCATATCACTCAAATGTTGGAGTCCCGACAAATTACCCGCAATACAATTCAACTGACGGACTAAAATCGCGTTGATAATCTATTTGCCTTTCGGGTGAACAGGAAATCTATTGGGAAAGTGGTTTTTCAACGCAGAGATCGCAGAGTCCGCAGAGGATAACCGGAGAAGAAAAAATATTGACATCTCCAAAATGGATGTTGGAAATTAGAAGTTGGAAAATGGAATTCCAACTTCCTATTTCCCTATGTGATCTCTGTGCCCTCTGTGGTGAATGGGAAGTGGAAAACGGGAAACGGGAAACGGGAAATCTGAAATTATCGGAATCAAATCAGGGAGGATTCGTATGAAAAATACTCCTGCAGGAAAGCTCTATCTGGGAAATATCGTCAACCCGAAAACACAGGACACCACCGACGAAAAATTCCATTATGACGCCTACAACTTCACAACACACGGCGTTATAGTCGGTATGACAGGCTCCGGCAAAACGGGACTTTCCATCGGACTTTTGGAAGAGGCGCTACACAACGATATACCCACGATAATAATAGACCCAAAGGGAGATATGCCCAACCTTGCCCTGCAGTTTCCCGATCTCTCTCCCGCTGAATTCCTTCCCTGGATAAACAAGGGAGATGCAAAGAGACGGAATATGCCGCCGGAGGAATACGCCGGGATGGTTTCCCGCTCCTGGGAATTCGGGCTTGGCAAATCGGGAATCGGCAAAGACAGAATCAAAAAGCTTATTGACAATGTCGATTTCAGGATATACACGCCGGGATCCGACTCCGGTATATCGTTGAATATCCTGGACTCATTCCGCGCCCCGCCGATATCTGCCGATGAAAATGCGGAGGCATTCTCGGAAGCGGTGGAATCAACAACACAGTCGCTCCTTGGGTTGGTGGGAATCGAGGGAGACCCGCTGCAGTCGAGGGAGTTCATCCTTATATCAAATATTCTGCAGGATAGGTGGAAAGAGGGAGAGGATCTCACCCTGGAGTCAATCATCGGTTATGTGATGAATCCACCGGTGAAAAAGATTGGGGTGTTCGATGTCGAGACTCTGTATCCCAAAAATGAAAGAATGCAGTTAGCGATGTTGCTCAACAACGTCATAGCATCCCCCGGATTCTCAACATGGCTTAAAGGGGAGCCTATGAATCCCGAGCAGTGGGTGTCGAAAAGAAACGGCAAAACTCCCTGCTCCATTTTTTACATCTCGCATCTTTCCGACAGCGAGAGGATGTTCTTCGTGACTCTTCTCTTAAGTAAAATAATGAACTATGTCCGCACATTGCCCGGCACATCGGGATTGAGAATTCTTCTCTATTTTGACGAGGTATTCGGGTATCTCCCGCCACATCCGAAGAATCCGCCTTCCAAGACGCCCATTCTCACAATCCTGAAGCAGGCGCGGGCATTCGGTCTGGGAATGGTGCTTGCAACACAAAACCCCGTAGATCTCGATTACAAAGCCCTTACAAACGCCGGGACATGGTTTATAGGCAAGCTCCGAACGGACAGGGACAAAAAGAGAATCCTGGACGGGCTGGAGTCGTCGTCGCTTTCAACAGACGGCAGGGAGATGGAGAAGTTAATCTCGTCGCTTGAGACAAGGAATTTCATCCTCCACAGCGTTCACAGAAAAGAGCCTGTCGCTTTCCACACCAGATTTACCCAAGCTTACCTGAGGGGTCCCATTACAAGGGTTCAGATAAAATCCATAGAGGAAAAATTACAATCAGTCAAATCAGCCCCCAGTTTGGATGGAAACGGGTCCCCCAAAGTGGGAAACGGGAAATTCTCGTCTCTCGACTCTCGCTTCTCGACTCCCAATATGCCGGGAAACGGCACAAAACCAGTAAACGAAGATGAATCCAGCGAATACAGCGCGGTTATGTCGGATCTGCCAAAATCACTGGGTAGTTATTACCTGACGGAGGAAGCTTGTAAATCGCAGGAGCTTATGAATATCCTCAGGCCGCATCGTGAGAAATCGAAAAATGTTCTATACCGCCCCGCCCTAATGGCAAAACTGAAGCTCAGGTTTGACGAGGAGAAGGCGCGCCTCGTGCATTATAAGGAGTTATACCGGATGGTATTCCCACTTCATGAGGATTCCATGCCCAACTGGCCTGATGAGAACACCCCCCTTGAAGATGATTTTATAGCAATGAGGCCTTACTCGGGAGCGTTATTTGCTTCACCTCCCCGGTATCTCCTGGACGAGAGGGAAGCTAAGAATCTTATAAATGACCTTGTTGATATTATCTATGGGGAAGAAAGCATAAATATCCTGAAAAATCAGCCGCTGAAAATGTTCGGCGAGATGGGGGAGAGTATCGATGATTTCGAGCGCAGATGCTCATGCGAAGTAGAATCAAAGATGGAAAGGGAAGAGGAGAAAATCAGGAGGAGATACGAAAGAACCCTCAACACAAAAAAACGGAAATTCGACAGAAAAATGCAGAGGCTAGAGGATCTAAAACAGGAATCAAGCCTGCGAAAGACAACCGAGGTAGTGGATATCGGCGAGTCAATCCTGGGCATCTTCACAAAAAAGAAAAAAAGCATAGGCCGCTCGTTTTCAAGGGCATTAAACAAACGAAGATATTCCGGACGAGCGGAGCAAAGAGTAAAGGAGACAGAAGTAGAAATAGAACACCTGAGCGACGAAATGGAACGGATAAAGAATGAAATGGACGACGAACTAAATCACATCAGAAACAAGTATGCGGATATGGTAACAGACATCGAGGAAACCGAAGTAACGCTTGAGAAGAATGATATACGAGTTGTTGATTATGGGGTGTTGTGGGTGTTGGTTGGTGGGGTGTAGGAGATGGGGTGATTCCCTCGATTATTTAAGATAATAATCGACGAAAGCTATATTCATCCTTATAAAAATATCTCGTTTACTTTAGATAATATTAGATTTGCGAAATATTTAAACCTATTCGCATTTAAATCTTTTTGCATTTGGAAGTATATTTTCAGGAACAAGTTGTGTTTGATCTAAGAGCTTGCATAAATGATTGGCAAACATTAGGACCTCAAAGGCAGTTGAAGGATCTTTAATATCCACGAAACGGTGGCTTTGAGGATTCTTAAATACACCTATGAAACCTGCAAATAAATGACTCATAGCGTCTTGCTCGGCAGTAATAGTACTATATCTCAAAATAGGTTGATTTTTATTGAAAGCTTTTCTGACCAGGGATACACCACAGTCAGTATCTGGAAGTTCCGATAATTTTCTTATTGAAACTTCAATTAACTTGCAGGCATTCATAATGGCTTCATCATAATTCCCGTTACTAAAATGACTGTTGCACCGCTCTTTTAGCTCTTTATTTAAAAAATCAACATTAAAATATGCAGATTCCAGTTTCTCTGTTTCTAGTAGTTTATCTTCATTCTTTGATTCTTGATTTATTATCTCCACTGCTGACATTACTATTGCATAAATCTGTTGGGCTATATTGTATAAGCTATATTCAGGTTTATATATGTTTCGTATTTGAGTTGCATGTTCGGGAGCCTTCTTAGATAGAATACTTATACAATTCATAACCCATTTGTTATACAAAAATGAATTTACACTGTCATTAAGAAGAGGATGTCCTGATGGGATGCGACTTTGGAGTACTTGCCACCCCTCTATTGACAAATTATTAAGAATTTCCATCATTAATTTCTCACTCCCTTTATCAAAACTATACTGAGACCATAAACTACTTGACACCTTCGAGAGTAGAGGTAATTTCCCTGGAAGCAGAATTATCTCTATGAATGGAGGTAATGGTATTGAAGCAGCGTAATTGGACAATTGAGAAAAAGATGGAAATCGTGCTGGAAGGTCTCAGGGGCGAGACTTCCATCAAAAGCATAATCGCTTATATATCTTTCATACTGTTTTTTTACAGTGATAGAGAAGTGTACAAGTGAAAGAAGATGATCAATGGGAGTCATACTTCTCTTCCTCTCCCATTTGGATATCAACTTCAGCAGTATTAAACGGATATATGTTTTTTTGGGTCATTCTCATTCCGAAATAATCAAGTACAAAAGGCCTTACAACTCTAACAACCGTCAAGAAATTTATAAGTAAACATGCAAATAATAAAACAATATTTTTCTTTTCTGCTTCAGTGGTATAATAGAAACCATCCGCCTTATCTGGGAATAGATCCGGCTCGGAGGCCAAAGCTCTAGTTGATTGGTTTGACACAACAAAATTGAAATAAGATATAAGGTAATTTTCGAAATCCACAATTATATTCGGCCAGTACTGCTTGTGACTGGAAGCGCAATAATCTTTCAACTCATTTAACATTGTGCCACGTGACATAGATTGAGAAGTAAAAATAAATCCAAGAGTTCTCATCCCAATTGGAGGCAAGCTTGAAGGGAGAAAACCGAAACGACCGATATTTATTTCCTTACCGTGACCATGCGCCCCGTGAAAAGCCATTTCAGTATTTTTACCACTACTAAAACGATCTAATTCTTGAACTGATTGAATTTTATTTAGGGCATCTTGTAGAGTTTTTCTACTATTTATAGAAGTTTTGACCTCTCCCACAGCTACCACACACTCACAAGGAAAATACTTCACGCCACCAGGAATTTCAAAAACAGGAGAAATAATTTTGTCATAGATAATAACATCAATTTGTTTGCTCATATTGTTCTTGCTGTCTATTACAAAACCTGTATCAATCCCAAATCTTTCTGGTAAGAAACGTTTCAAATATTCAATTAAAAGTCTCTCTCGGGCAAGTCCAACTTCAAGAGGGTGTTCCACAAGTTGAAGTGTTTCGCTAAATAATTCTTGCATTTGATGGGCTATTTTTCGAAAGACTTTTCCAATATTGCTACTTCCTGGAATAGAAGAATCCATCATAATATATTACTCTCTAAATTATTTATTGGCCATTTATCCTATATTATACAAGGATACTCGCTGAAATCCTTTTCTCTCGGACTGCAATAATTCGCCATCTATCCCCAAGCGGTTGCATCTGACATATATGTGAGAATGTGGTTATATTCATCTTGGGATTGTATGTGTTGCCAGCATTGATTTTTTGGATTTGTATATTTTATCGACTAACCTTTTTATTGAGTAAGTGCTTTTAAAATAAAAAGGGTGTATATACATTCTGTCAAAAAATCATGCCGCCTTGAGATCAGTTATTCCCG
>JAIORV010000185.1 GCA_021107945.1 Vulcanimicrobiota bacterium
TGGTGGTGGGATCTGAATAGGAATAAATATTTTTGACAGGAAACATGTACACCCATATTATTTTATACCGGTTATTTCCCGGCAAAAAGCTACGATACAGTAATTACAGGATTCCAAATGCATTTTTAGGGATAAAATAAAAAAGTATTTATTCAGACTACCCCCCGATTTGGGTGGATGCTGGTCTTCTGACCAGCCTGGAAATGGTATGAAATCGAGGCTGGAAGCCTCTCCTACAGCTAGAGGTCTGAATAGTTACAATAAAAAGCTTGTAAAAATAAAAAAGGCCCCTCAACCACGGCTTTTTTTAATTTGAAAGAATATGTGTTCACCGTAAAGTTCGTGAAAATTTGAAATTAAAAACTTCGTGTCCTTCGTAGTGAAAAAACGTCATTTATCCGTCCTCTTTGCGAAAACTCTGCGTTCTCTGCGGTGAATAGTTACGATCTTTTTATATTTAAAATTCCGTTGATTGCCTTTGATAATAAAAAAATCCTCCGACGCCAAGGGCAAGCAAAATTGCGACCAGACCCGCAACTATATATATAGTATTTGATTTTTTGTTTTCAACTGTTTTCCCTGAAATGCTTTTTTCTTCTGATGAGGGGGTTGGCGTGTGTTTAATTTGCAGTGGATTCAGCGGCTTGCTTTCAACAGCATCCGCATTTGAATGTCCCTTAAATGGAGCTTTTGTGTGCTTCATTCTGACCCTGTCAGGCGTACTGTATTTTTTTGATGCGCCGGGTGATAATTTCCCTTTGGGTTTTGCTGAAAAGCCCCAGCAATAGCATGCTGTAATGCACAACATTACAAGAATTATGAACATCGTTTTGAAGTACTTCATAATTATTATCCTTTAAAAATCCCTGTCCTTGTCAGTGTCCTTTCCAGTGTCTTCTCCAGTGTCTTCTCCAGCATTCTTTTTATTGGCGATAAGGATTCCTCTACCTGCGATAGCTCCGAGAATTATAACCAAAGCAAGTGCTATACCAATATAAAGAAACACATTAGACTTCTTTTTCTCGGGCTTTCCCGACTCCGGCAGCTTGGCAACTTCCGGTGTCTTGGGCACTTCAGTTTTATTAATCGTTCCGGCGGCATCAGTTGTGGATGTGGGGGACGGTTCGACGGTTTTACCGGGTGCAGGCTTTCCCGACTTTTTGGGGGTGGATTTGCTCTTGATATGCCTGACTTTTCTTCCTTTGGGAATAATACTTTTTTCAACGATTCTCTTTTTTTCCGCAAGGGGTACTCGCTTGGCCGAACCTGCTATGACAATTTTGGGGGCAAAAAACAGGAATATGAGAACACTGATCATTGCTATCAGAGATTTTCTCATTCATTTTCACATCCTTAGAATTTAGAACTTTTGCAGAATTGAGTATATAGGAAGAAATACGGCAATAAGAACAAACATAACAACTCCACCCATAACAACAATCATAATAGGCTCTACCAGCGCTACCAACACATCAAGCGAAGTTTCAACTTCTGAATCGTACGCATTTGCGAGTTTTGTTAATATGTCGGGTAAATTTCCTGTTTCTTCGCCGACTGCAATCATTTGTGTAACCATTGGTGGGAAGATTTTGTATGCTCTCATGGGTTGAGACAATCGCATTCCACTTTTCAGACTCATTTTAATTTCATCAACAATGTCACTGATTACTTCGTTTCCGGATACTTTTCCCACCACATCAAGCGCATGAACCATCGGCACACCACTATTGAGCAATGTTCCAAGTGTCCGGCAAAAACGTGAAACTGCGACATTGTTATTCACTTTTCCAATGATTGGAAGTTCGATAAGCAACCTGTCAAGTTGTCGTCTTCCCAGCGGAGTTTGGAAGTATTGTTTGAACAGGAATCCCGCCACTCCCGCTATGACTATAAACAGGAATATCACTATAGGATCCCTGCATATTGTGGTTATATAAATAAGGAGAGTTGTGGGCCATGGCATCGCAATATCCATTCCCTCTAACAAGTTGACAAATTGAGGGAAAATATAATTGACGAGTAAAAATATGACAGCAACGGCGGCAACAAAGATAAATATGGGGTATGTCATGGCTGTCTGGACTTTTTTCCTGAGAGAGTATTCTCTTTCAAGAAGCTCGGCCAATCGTTCCAGGATTTCTCCCAGTGCTCCTGCCATTTCTCCCGCTCTGACAAGAGCAATATAAACAGGAGAAAAAACGGTGGCGTGCTTTTGCATCGCGCGGGTCAGGGAAGAGCCGTTCTTGACATCATCGTGAATCTGTCTGATAACAATCTGCAGTTTCTTGCTCAGACTCTGATGTGCAAGACCGTCAAGCCCTCTGATAATCGGCAGTCCTGCATTAAATATAGTCGCAAATTGTCTTGTAAATATTGCAAGTGCATAAAGACTGACACCCTGATATTTTATAACCAAGTCTTTCAGGGTTGAGAGATAATCTTTTTTCTCTTTTATATTTGTAACTGTATAGTGAACGTTTCTCAGTTCTTCAATTACTGATTCAACACTCTGGGCCTGCATTTTCCCCTGCACCACTCGTCCTTTGGTATCAAGCGCTTCGTAGTGAAAAACCGGCATAAATTACATTGCCTCCCAAAAAATTGTATGTTGTATATAGTACATAGTTTAATTCGAATTAAATACCGGTAATCCTCCATTTAACATGACAAACTTGTTTTCGTTTCCATATTGTATTACAAGCATCTTATCGATTGATATTTTCAAGTTAAAAAAAATAAATTGTCCGACAAGATCACGCAGGCTTAGTTTGATAAAAAAACCGGCATCTAAAACAGCCTGCTCCAAAGAAAATAATAACATATATGTTATTATAATTCAAACAATTTGTTAAGATTTGTTAACATTTTTAGAGATCAGTTGATTTAGCGTTTTTCTCTTTACATTATACCACAAGGCGATTTCAAGTCTTCCTCTGAAAAGCTCACAATATTGACGAGAAGGCTTTTTTATGTCACCGGATTGAACATATTGCTGATAATGACATCCGCCACTACAATAGAATCTTGCCCAGCATTCGTTGCATTTATTCTTGTCGTAAACCGTTGCATGATGGAAATAATCAACGATATCCTTTTCGTTTACTCCTTCAAATACATTCCCTATCTTGAAATCCGGATTCTCAATAAACTGGTGGCATGGATAAAGATCGCCCCAAGGATCAACCGCCATATACTCCATACCCGCTCCACATCCGGTAATACGCCGTGTCAGGCATAACGGGTTATCCATCTCAATGTTGAAATGATAAAAGCAGAGAGGCTTATCAATAA
This sequence comes from Vulcanimicrobiota bacterium, assembly GCA_021107945.1. GTDB lineage: Bacteria > Vulcanimicrobiota > JAJTBE01 > JAJTBE01 > JAJTBE01 > JAIORV01. Next base: position 3,292 of record JAIORV010000185.1, read on the forward strand.
GCCAGGAGGCAAGTTTCCTGTAACTCTCAAGCAAGTGGGGGATATGCTCATCTTTAAATGCATATGGAAGTCGCTCATCTGCGGTAACAGGCTCCAGAGAAACATGATAATATCCTTTTTCCAGATAAAACTTCATCGTATCAAGTATGTCAGGAGTCTGAGATGTAAACGTACCCCTTATGTAATAGTCGTTTTTGCCCAATTTATTCCTGGCATTATCAATATTTTGGATAATGGTATCATAGCTACCTTTATCATTTGGAAAAACCCGGAACCGGTCGTTTGCATTTCTCCTCCCATCAAGGCTTAGTATGAGAGATATATCGTTGTTTTTTATAAAATCAATTTTTTCATCATCGAGGAGTGTGGCGTTTGTGGTTAATGTGAAGAATACTTCCTTCCCATGTTGACTTGCCTTCTCACGCCCATAAGAAACCCCCTCTTTCACAAGATCAAATACGAGTAATGGCTCGCCTCCAAAAAAATCCATCTGGAGTCTTCTGACACCTTTGGATTCCGATATGAGGTAATCAAAAGCCGCCCTTACAACCTCCGATGTCATGGATGGGGCGTTTTCCGCTGTAAGATTCGCCGCAAAACAATATTTACACGCCAGATTACATTTATGAGTTATGTTGAGGCAAAGAGCGCGTAACTTCCTGGGCGGTTTGTCTTTCCTGTGATCGGGTATCGGTCTTGAGAATACTTTATTCATCTCACGGTATGCTGTCCCGATTGATTCTTCAGGAAATCTGCCCGCCAGTAAATCCTGCGCTTCCATTTCCGAGTCCGCTCCGGACTCTACAAGTGCATCGGCAAGCTCATCGAGAATAAATATTTCACCCGATGCTATCGCCAATAATGTGTCGCCATTTACTCTGAAAATATGGTAATCGCCGGGTCTCAATTTCATTGCGTTTCTCCAGTTTAAATATATATGTTGGGATCCGATCATTTATAAGAAAGAAAAACGTATCCACTCAGAACTCTCTCCTGCGGGACAGCTCTGAATATATACGGAGGTACGGGATAATTATCGGAATAAATTTTCGAATATTATTCTTTAACCGGATTTGAGTGATATCTTCATTCCAACTTTTTCATTATAGAATTTATTGAAGATGATAGAGTAATTTTCGAAACAGACCTCTTTTTCTTCTGTAGTCTTATCATTCCAGGATATGTCGAAATTTTTCTGACCACTCCCGTTAGACGTGACAACGATTGTGGCTCTATAGACAAATCCGATATCTATATTGCCCACCCATTTACTCTTGACATTTTCAACTTTCAATTTGATAGGTGTATCCTTGAGTTTTATCCATACGCCCTTTTGAAGTGTAACTTCCTCCTCAGGATCAATCTCTTTCATGCCGACTACATACTGCCCTCTCTTGACAGTGTGGATGTCTCCGCTGCTTTTTAATTTGTAGATTATACCATAAACCAGGCGATCATCCAAACCTGACCTTGCTATTATTTCACGGGATTTCAGGGGAACATCCGATTTCTCGATGACATCAAATACAATTTTCTCGCTCTCTTTCATGCTTCAACTCCTGTTATATCGTTTTCCATTCTTAGTACAATCTTGCCACATGTTAACTAATATGGAATATCTATTGCTAAAACGTTGACAGACCCAGGTACATCAAGTTTGTAAAACTTAATGTAAAACCTTAACATTAAGTTTCGGCCAAGAAAAAATAGATTCAGGGGATATCTATAATTTCCTTTCTAATGTTTCAATTTACACTAAACAACCCAACATGCTAGTTATTATTCAAAAATATTTTTCTTATCGAGCATGAAAAAAAACTCCTGTCGAGAAGGTATATGTAACTATTCACCACAGAGGTCGCGGAGAGAAGAAAAAGAGGAGAACTTTCAGAGAACAACATTCCCACAATTTTTTGCGTAAGTCCCAGGATAATTTAATTTTTGCACTTGAAAATCGGCATTCAGAATTTTGTGAATAGCAGACAATGCTTCCAGTTCTCTGCGCCCTCAACCTGCCCTGAATCCTGGCCTTCGCCGGGGCAGGTTTGTTTCAGGGTGCCCTCTGTGGTTTTAACCGGACCCCTGCATCTTGTCACGAAAATCGAGCCTGGAAGGCTCTCCTACAGTCAATATCCATGAATTAGCGAATATAACACATGGGTGATGCAGGTGTTGTCGCCGAATTATAACCACAATGTGAGATGCCCTGTGGGATTTATCGACGTTCTCATGCCGTTCCGCTTTAAAAATGCGTAACTCATGACCTTAATTCAGTGGCATTGCGTGTAGGAGCGGTTTCCTAATCCCGATTTTCATGGTTTCCTGATTCCGATAATATCGTCCGCCGTTGTCCGCCATCATTTAATGTCGTTTAATATTGCCTATATCGCCTTTGGGAAAAGGCGTGCAGGATGCCTGAATAGTTACCTATAACAGGACTTACGCATTCTCAGGGGGGAAAAACATGAAATTGTCATCCTGAGCGGAATACGATCTTTATCTTTTCTGAATAGCCTTGGCAAGAACGGGATTAGCATTCCTCCGATTTATTACACAGCGAAGGATCTCTACCCACGACAAATGATCTCCTGCAGGCAATTATTCAAGAGATTCTTCGCTGTGTTAATCTCCGCAGATCAAGAAAATCCCGTCCTTGAGAAAGTCATCGGAGTAAAGTAATTCGTTCTTGTGTCGCTCAGAATGACAGTCCCAAAGCTGTCTTCAATAAAGAAGCACATACTCAGAATGACAATTGCGTAAGTCCTGCTATAAGTTAAACTATTCTTTTGAGTTAAATAATTTTTTTAACTTATTATTTATTTTCTTTCCCAATTTTTTAATTCTTTTCTTACCTTCTTTTATATATCCCTTAATAGCCTTTTTATCGGTACGCCATGTGCGATAGAGCATCCCGGCGGATCCTGCCGCCACAACAGCGATTCCCGGCACTCCTGTCAAAACACATGCCGCTCCCATTGCTATTCCTGTCCCGATATCCAGCATACCCAGAATTTTTTTCTCCTTATTCCCGGTTTTTATTCCCTTCGCAAGTCCCCTCACGCCAAGAGCCACATCAAGCGCGCCCCCGGCAATACCAAGCCCCATTCCAACTGCGCCGAGAATTGGAGCTTTTGTCAGGGCATCTTTAATGAATCTGTTTCCTTTTGCCAATCCTGTCATCCATTTTGTCTTTGACAGACCTGCCAGACCCAGGGCGACATGGCGAAGCCCCCAGGCGGCTGCCCCCGTATGAAATATCGCCTTGTCGGTCTTGAATTTTTTGTCGTCCTTATAATCTTTATAAAGCGCGGTAAAACCGAGATCCGCATTGAGAAATCCCCCTATGGCGCGGAGTCCCGGTGTAAGACAGAGGGAAACCCTGAATACTGTCTCAAATGCATGCAGTCCATGATAAACACCCCACATAGTCTTCTTGGACCCTTTGAGAATCTTGTCCCTGTTTTTTTCTTTTATACCGGCTTTTATCTGCTTAAGTCCGGAGACGACAAGGGCGCCTGCAATAAGTGCATTCAACTTCTCAAGCATCGGGGATTCATTCAGATGATCCGCCACGTTCGCTCCCACGGACGCGCCGTCGTTTGTGCTGTCATTTTTCCTTATATCGTCATCTGCATCGGATGAGCCGCCTATATCAACTTTATCTTCTATGAATCCGGGAACTGTTTTCTCTGGAACATTATTAACAGGGGATGATTTTACTTCATCCTTGTGGAAATTATTTATATTTGGCTTTGGTGTTATATTTCCGGTTGGATTCATTTTTGGGAAGCCTTTCATACGAAAAATCTCTTTGCAATAGAAGTCATGCTCACTAATAACGCCCCGGCTTGTTGTATGGAAGACGGAGCCCTCTCCGACAAATCAAGAATATGATTCTTAATTCCTTTTTTCTTGATAAGTTTATCTTCTCTGCTCGGCTTAAAACTGCCTTTGACTGTCGAGAAGTTCTTCCAGTCATCCTGAAATTCCGCTTTCATATATTCGGCAAGATCCTTGTTGTCTATTGAAACATTTATTTCCCGGTTACTGTATAACCCCTGGGGTGTCAGATCGCATGATCCCATGGTTACATGATGGTCGTCAAATATTGCCATTTTTTCATGGAAGTGACTTCTTATTTTATCGGTCTGCGGGGGTTTGAAAGTTCTAACTTCAATACCTTTTTCCTTTAGATAATTATTAGCGTATTTATTCTGGAGAGTATTTGCCAAAATTACTTTCATATTTACTCCGCGTTTTTTTGCTTTGTTGAGCAACCCGAGAATGGACTTGTCCGTAAGCCAATATACGCTGAGGTTTATAGATTCTTTCGCATTCTTTATGCTTTTTTTCAGGTCCTTTGTTATATCCGTTCTGAGGGGCTCATTTCCGAGAATTTTTACACCAGGACTTTGATCTTCATGTTTTACTTTTTCGGGATTCCCTCCCGCAATGCCGTAGTCTCTTTCAAAGAATGTTCTTGCCTCGTCAACCGTGTCGCCTGTCATGTAAAACATAGTGTCAAAATCATCATCATTCCCGAAGCTATATCCCCAGTTTCGGGTTCCGATTGAGGCTGCCTTGTTATCCACAATTATCATTTTGGAATGATTAAATTGATTCATTGCTTTCAGGCGGGGATAAAGCTTGACATCGATCCCTGCCTGTTTTAATTCATCCAGTACAACTTTATTTTGCTCTTGCTGTGATTGCAGTCTGCCCCCAAGGTTTGTAACAACGCGAATTTTTACACCTTCTCCTGCTTTCTTCACCAACAAATCCTTCATTTTGTGTGACTTAATCGAAAAGAGATCTATATCAATCGATTTTTTTGCAGATTCAATAAATTTGATAAATGAAGGATCTATATCCTTTTTGGTAATTGGAGTAATTCTTGTGCCGCCCACGTCAAAACTTCTTTTTCCCTTGAAAAAATCAGACATATCTTCAATTTTTACATCCGTAGGTGGATATACTTTTTTCTTTGCCGGTTTGTCCGAGGTAAGCATGGTTCCAAATAATCGGCCATATTGCGCACCGGTCTGAAATCCTTTCCTTGCTCCTTTTACAATTCCAAGGGCAAGTCCAATGGGTCCTCCTATAACGCCGCCTGCAATGCGTGCAAGAGTGGGATTTCCTGTATGTTTCTCAATAATACGGTTGATTTTATGTGCGGGTTTTGCGAGGGCGTTTTCAATCTTTCCAAACCCATACACGGATTCCGGGGAATATTTGCCGGCAATATTTGCATTAACCTCATCAATCTCATTTCTGCCTGCCTTATATCCCAGGTATGTCCCCATCGGTGTTCCCACTGCGGTAAACAGTGTGGCGCCTGCCGCTCCACCGATTAAAGTGGTGGCAGTCTTTATGCAAGATTTGAAAGCATGCCTGGCATATCCCTTGATACCCGCCGGTTTTTCCGAAAGATTTGACTTTATTGTTTTTATACCGCCGGATGACTTTTTATGTTTCGATTGGCGTGCAAATATCTCTTCTGCGTTTTCATATTTGTAATTTAAGTGAGCAGGTTTAGGATTACTTGCCTTTCCCAGATCCTCTTTGGGTATTACAGGATCGTACCCTCCCTCGGCCGACTTGTGGCATCTCATCATTCGCATGAAGGACATTTTGCCTCCCTTGATGAGACCATATTCTTTTACCGCATCCTGACCATAATGAGAGCATGACGGCGTATATTTACAGGAATAATCCCTGTCGTCCGCAAGTGAAGAGGAGACATAATTCTGATATTTTGTAATCGCCCAATTACCCAATCTTCTTGCAGGATTGATTGACATTTTACTAAATCCGTCCTTCTAATTTATCATCCTGTGTTGAACCCCGGTCCTCGCCAAGGCAGGCTTGTTTTAGCATAACACATTTACATGCTTCCATACGACAAAACAGCCCTTGCTCAGAATGACAATTGCGTGAGTCCTATGCCCTTTGAGTAAGTCTGAGTAAGTCCTATACCCTCATATTATTTTATCAGACCACCCCGCAATTGTCACCTGGTTTATGTAAACAAGTTGTTAAATTTGGCGCATGTTTGGTGAGGGATTCTTGGGTTCCTCGGGTTTCCTTTTTAAACTATTCGCCGCAGAGGTCGCAGAGAGCGCGGAGAGAAGAAAATTTTATTAGGGACAGACACCTATTATTTTCCCCTCCGGGTATGCCCATTGGTTTAAGGTAATATGATGTATGATGGGGAAAACCTATCGTCGCAATCCTTGCAACTCTGCCTGTCTCTATTTATTCATATTTGGTAATGGATAATATATGTTCTTACCTCGTTTTGTTACATGTGTTAACAAGATTGTAAAGTAAAATGCTTGTATTTAACATTTCAAATCTTTATAATGGGAACATAACAATAAAAAGTATAAGACAATAAAGTTGAAATATTGGAGGGGTCAAAATGACGATAGGAAATGTTGGAGCGGCAAAGACAGTGAAACCCAGTTTTCTGGGCAAAGTTAAAAGTAAAATTAAATCAGCGGTATCAAAAACAAATTTCGATGATGGCGGGGATCTGGTTGAGCTTTCAGGAAAGAAAGGCAGTTATTATTCGACAGGTAAAGTTCTGTCCCGCGCTGCGCTGGGCGCACTTGGCGGAGCGGCAGTAATCGCACTTTCAGGTGGTGGAATCCTGGCAACAGCGGCCATCGGCGCCGCCATTTGGGGTGTAATCGGAGCGGCAACCGGGGCGGTTCTGGGAGGCATAGCCGGAGCGGCTGTGGGAAATCCCGGAGCGGGAGCCGCCGTTGGTGGAGTAACCGGTGGATTAACCGGAACCCTCGGCGGAGCATTCAAGGGAGCGGTTCTGGGGGGAGTTGCCGGAATGTTCGGCGCAGGCCCTATCTCAGGAGCAATTGCAGGTGGATTGCTCTCAGCGGCAGGTATTTAGAATTAAATCATTGCGGTTATGAAATAAACAAGCTCCCTTCGATAGAGATTGAGGGGAGCTTTTTAAATTAGGGGGCTGTCCAATAAGTCATCCCGAACTTGTTTCGGGATCTGAAAAACAGCTTGAATATTAGAACCTGAAACGAGTTCAGGATGACTCAGTACACTTTTTAGTCAGCCCCCTAATTTTTTTATGCATAAAAAAATCCCACCGTTAAGTGGGATTTTTGATCTTTTGGAACCTATCCGGGGAAAATAGTTAGCTCATATTACGCTGGGATTCAAAACACTCCCGGCAATAAACTGGTTTACCGGTTCTGGGTTCAAAAGGAACCTGGGCTTCGTTGCCACAACCAGCACAATTAATTGTATAAAGTTTCTTCGAGCCATCTCGTTTGTCGCGTTTTCTGGCGCTCCGGCAATCTGGGCAACGCTTCGGTTCATTTGTGAAGCCTTTTTCCTGGTAGAATTCCTGTTCTCCTACTGTGAAAGTGAATTCCTGTCCGCAGTCTCGGCATACCAATGTTTTGTCTGTTAGAATCATAAATAGTTCTCCTTTGGAATATATCTGGTTTAATACATTAGATTTGATAGGGTTTAATTCATTTCCTGTTAGACTTATCAGTCCTGACCCCGTCAGATGGTTCCTTGTTAATTTATTTCTTTACTAGAGAAACAGTGATGAAATTCTTTCCCCCTAATTCGAACCTAGTTTAAAGATTATAACATCATGTTATCAAAAAAGCAAGAAAAATATTAATTAGTCAAAATCGTTGATATAACAGTAATACGCCCATTCCCCTATCATTTGTTTCCTGGATTTATTGAAGAAGGAGTAGTAATATTTGTGATGTTTTACTTGATTATATCAGGAATGGGAGATTGGAAAAGAGATAAAACTTCAAATTTTCGACCCCTTCATCTGTCCTCTGCCCTCATCGTTTCCTGACCAAGATATCAAGCTCTTCCACAAGATTCTTTAAAAATGGAAATGAGTCCGTTTCCCGAATTGTCGAATGTAAAAGCCTGACCGCCGGGGGGATATATTGTAGGAATTGGGACTTGCCTTTGTTGATTCCAAGGTTTCCATAGGCTCCCAATGCCTGCATCAACCTCTGGAGCGAGACCCTGTTGTATATATCTGTCGCTCTTGTCGGATCCAACTCTCTGTAAACGCCTGCTTTTTTTCTTTTCTCAATATAATGATTGAAGAGTATGTCATGAATCTCTTCCGGGATTTCGACATAAGGATCTTTCAGAAGGGAAGCTAAATCATAGAAAATCGAGCCTGTTCTTGCCGATTGGAAATCGAGTATGAAGATATTTCCATTTCTTATATAAACATTTTGAGATTGAAAATCCCTGTGAACCGGATATGAAGGCTCATTGAAAAGACTTTTCGCAAGCTGATCAAGCTCTTTCCTTATTTTCTCAATGGGCATATCCGATATTCCAAAAAACAGGGACACACAGTTCTCAAGGAAATAGTCGGTTTCCCAGCGGTAGTGCTCGAAATCAAATTTTCTTGATCTTACAAAATCGGGGAGAGATGATATGGGAATTTCCTGTATCCTGATTAGTTTGCCTATAATATCCTTATATAATTCTAATATTCCGTCTTTATCATCGTTCTTCAGCATTTCCAGTGTTATGGACTGGATGTCGATATCCCCGGCATCCTCCATCAGGGCGATTCTCTCTGTTTTATCATAGACAAGAATCTCCGGTGCAGGGACACCGTTTTGCTCGAAACACCGTGCCATTGCGACATATTCACGGATATCTTTTTTGTTTCCGGTTTTCTGTAAGATGAATGTATTGTTTTTTGCATGAATTCTGTGGTAATGGCGATCCGACCCGCCGGAGTGAATCTTCTCAATCTTAATGATATCAGGCGGCTCAACAATTGTGAATATGATTTTGTTCCATTTTTCGTTCATGTTTTTTAGAATTCCGTTATTCATTATGAGATATTCCAATAATTAATTTTTCAACGCAGAGACCGCAAAGATCGCAAAGGATAACCGCAGAAAAAAAATGACATCTCCATAATAGAAACGGGAAACGCGAGATTGGAAGTGGGATCAACCATCCGCCATCTGACCTCCGTTATCCGCTATTTGTTTTCCTTTTCTGGAAGACGCTGAAGCGTCTGAAGGTTCTCGTGATAGACGCGGGGAGTGGGATTCCACATATCCCCCCGGATAAATCCGGGGGTTAATCTCATGGGAGGTTTAAAAACCTCCGCTGTCCGCCATCTGACCTCAATTACCCTCTGTGTCCTCTGTGCCCTCTGTGGTGAAGGGAAATGGGAGATTAGAAATGGGATCCGTCCTCCGACATCTGTCCCCATTCCCTCTGCAAAATCTCTGCGGCCTCTGCGATCTCCGCGTTGAAAAAACCAATTTTCAACGGACTTACGTCCAACATCCGTTTACGGATACATTCTGTTTAACATCCTTGGAAATGGGATGGTTTCCCTTACATGATGAAGTCCGCATACCCATGCCACTGTTCTCTCGATGCCCAGTCCGAATCCGCCGTGGGGGACACTGCCGTATTTTCTGAGGTCCAGGTACCATCTGTATGCATCTTCCGGAAGCTCGTGCTCTCTGACTCGTTTCAAAAGCTCATCATAATCGTCCTCGCGCTGTCCGCCGCCTATAATTTCGCCGTATCCTTCGGGGGCAAGCATATCTGAGCAAAGAGCAAGCTCCAACCTTTCGGGATCCCTTTTCATATAAAACGCCTTTGCCTCGGCGGGATATCTGTGTACAAAGAACGGACGGTCAAACTCTTCAGTCAATATTGTTTCATGTTCCGCTCCAAAATCATCTCCCCAGGTGAAATCAACGCCTTTCTTCTTGAGGATCTCGACGGCCTCGTCATATTGAACTCTGGGGAAAGGTTTTTTCACTTTCTCCAGTTTCGATATGTCTCTCTCGATGATTTTAAGTTCAATTTTCATCTTGCTTAAAACCCTTTGAACAACATATTCCACGAAATCTTCCTGTATCTCCATATTCTCCTCGAGATTGATATAAGCAATCTCAGGCTCAATCATCCAGAACTCCATCAGGTGACGCCTTGTGCGGGATTTTTCCGCTCTGAATGTGGGTCCGAAGCAATAAACTTTCCCGAATGCCAGTGCGCCGGCTTCAACATATAACTGACCGCTCTGGGTGAGGTAAGCGTCCTCATCGAAATATTTTGTTCCAAACAGGTTTGAGGTTCCCTCGCAGGCGGAAGGCGTGAGAATGGGTGAGTCGAAAAGTATGTATCCACGATCGTTGAAATAATCTCTACAGGCGTTTATTATCTCCGACCTGACCCGCATTATTGCATGCTGTCTTTTCGAGCGGAACCAGAGATGCCGGTGATCCAGAAGAAAATCGGTTCCGTGATCCTTTGGCGTGATGGGATAGTCGTCGGTTTCACTTATGACCACAAGGTTGTCAACGGAAAGCTCGTATCCGATGTCGGCGCGCTCATCAGCCCGGACAGTTCCGGTTACGATAATGGCGGACTCCTGTCCCAGTTTCTTCGCCTCTTTGAAAGTCTCGATGGGTACTTCCTTTTTCACCATTACTCCCTGGATAATTCCCGAGCCGTCTCTTATCTGTAAAAAGTTGATTCTTCCACTGGATCGCTTGTTGTAAAGCCATCCTTTTATTTCAACCCTTTTCCCCTCGAATTTTGCTATGTCCTGTATCGTTGCGGGTAATGCAGGCTCCAGGCATTTCTCTTCAACCACCTGGTCGGATTTTGTCATTTCTGTTGACTCCATATATCTCAACCCCTTCTGTTAAAGATCCGTTAAAAGGATAATAAACCAAACCCCCGAAAAAATCAAGCGGTATCTCAAGTTTGAGATGTGATTGCTTGTTTCGTATGACTTATTGACATAATAATAAATATGGCTTATAATGTATACAGCACATTATTAAGGAGGTAATATGTCCCTGAGTGAAAAAAGAACACAGATATACTTACCTCTTGAAACATTTCAACAGGTAAAAAGAATTGCCTTGTTAAAAAATGTTTCTATTGCTTCAATTATCAGGGGGGCTCTTGATGAATATCTGGAGACTGAAAAAGAAGAAACTAAATATAATATAGATTCTATCGAGGGTCTTGTCGGAATTTTCGAAGGGGAAGAGGATTTGTCTTTAAATCATGACAGATACCTTTACGAGTAAAAACAGGAGGATTTTCTCTCAATGAAAGTTTTTTCTGATACTTCATGGTGGGTTGCGCTGTTGGCTCATAGAGACACAAATCATCATAAAGCTAAAGAATCCCTGGAGAGAATAAAGAAAGACAAAATTGAAATATACATAAGTGACTATGTATATGATGAAACTGTGACCCTTTTAAGAAGAAAAGCTAATTTTAAAATATCTCATTTATTCGGGGAGAATATATTAACAAGTAAGATTGCAAATCTGATATTTACCAGTAAGAAGGACTTCCAGGAGGCATGGAGGATATACAAAAAATTTGAAGATCAGGATTTCAGCTTCACAGATTGTATTTCATTTGTAATTATGAAAAAATTAAAAATAAACAAAGCCCTGACTTTCGACAGGCACTTTGTTATTATGAATTTCGATTTATTTTCCTGATACCGTGAAACAAATTATATTATCATAAACTTCCATAGATGCCCAATCTCTATCCGTTCAGTCTTCTTGCGCCGCAGAATTTATTGCTGTAGTATCCGGACAAATCGTCGGTTCTCACGGGTTTCGCCGCTGTGGGTCTGTGAACGAACTTATTGTTTCCGGTGTAAATCCCGACATGTGTATAATCTCCCGCCATATATGTATTACCAAAATATACAATATCTCCGGGTTTCAGATCCTTGCGCTCAATCTTCCTTCCATATTTTTGAAGTCTGAGACAGTTTATTTCACGTTGGAATCCTGGAGGCGCCGCTCCTGATTTTTCGATAACCGTGCTGACAAAATCCGCGCATCTCTTTGTCTGTCCGGGTTTGAATTCCTTTCCATCCCATAACTGCCCTACCTGGGCTATTCTTTCATTCGTGCCGGTTCCTGATCCAAATTGATTAGGTCCCATCTTATTGACAAGCGCCATCAGGCTGTCCGGACCTCCCATTTGGCCCATGGGACCTGCATTTTGCATGCCCATTGCCTTTTTTAACTGCATATCAAAAGGCATTCCTTTTGTAGTCTGGGTGGGCCGGGCGGACGGTGGCTTGAACCTTGCTTTGATTGTCTGAATTCGACCTATTACGTTCTGGATACCGTTTAAACGGGACATCTCAACGCCTCCCTGGAAGCTATTATTTTAATGGACAGCAGAACAGAGGCATTTACCTCTATATCTATTATCCCACAAAATCGTCAAAAGTTAAATTAAATTTTTGTTAAAAACATGTTAACATCATGTTAACAAATCTGACACTAACTACAATATCCTGATAGGAACAAAATCGACAAAGTCGCTTGAAACAAGATGAAACTTGATCCCCCACTTCTTGACGGGAAATTTTGGCATGCTTTCTTTCTTCAAGCTATGAAGATGTCCAAATACGCAGATGTCAATACCGAATTTCTGCAATGTCATAGTGATCTCGTTATCTTTAAAAGAAAAATCAAAAGGTGGAAAATGGAGCATTACTATTATTTTCTTCGCCCTGCCGTGTACGGATTCAAGGGAAAGGTTCAGCTTCTGTATCTCACGATTGTAGATTTTATCAGAATCAGCAGAGAGGTCTTTTTCCGGAGGCAGTCCGATAGACTCTCTTGATATCCATTTAATATAATCGGAAAAATCACTTCCGTAAAAATCCCAGAGTCTTGTTCCTGCAATTGCAATATCGTCAAAAAGGAGAGAGTCATTCTGAATTGCCATCACGGAAGGCGGAAGGATTGACCTCACTTTTGATATGGATTTCCACCAGTAATCATGATTTCCTCTGATTAGCACTTTCTTCCCCGGAAGCGCGTCTATCCATTCAAGGTCAGACTTTACACCTTCCAGGGTTATTGCCCATGAAATATCACCGGGAATCAATACAAGATCCTCGTCCCCGACTACTCTTTCCCAGTTCTTCTTGATTTTTTTATCGTGATCTTTCCAGTTCTCACCGAAAATTCCCATGCTTTTGGATACATCTCCGGCAAGATGCAGATCTCCCAGTGCAAATATTTTCATTTAATCCTTTTCTGTCGCTAAACGACCGACGGCGTTAATCCCAGGGCATCATTCACGATAACCTGGACTTCTTTTAGTTTCCTGTCGGCTTTCTCAATCGCCTTGTTTGCCTTCATTGTAATATCCGTCTTGAACTTCTCGTCTTCAATTCCCGGAAGGTTTATCATCACATTATAATATGCTCCATGTGCAGAGGCACAGGCAGTCAGGGCGGCAACACCGGCATCCGAGACGGAATTTTTATTACCCTTCATCGCCGCCTCCATCGCCAGATCAAGGCTTTCGACAGCCATATTGAGGACCTCGAAAGGTACGAGGGTCGCTTTTTTGGTAGCTTCCTCCACTTCCTTCTTTTTCTCCTCTTCCGCTTCCGGGGTTTTTGCTTTCTTCTTCATTGCCTTCATCACACGGTTGAACGCATCGGTGTCACTGTCTATGGCATCAAGGAATTTCTTCTTCATTATCTGCCCTTTTTCCGAAAGCTCATCCATTTCTCCGGAGACATCTTTATATCCCTTTTTCATATATGTCAGGTTTGCAACCATTGCAGAAAGTGAAACTGAGAGTGCGCCCGCAAGCGCCGCTACGGAACCTCCGCCGGGCGCGGGGGAATCGCTTGCCAGTTCGTCGGCAAATCCTGCCAGGGTCATGTTGACAAGCGCGTCGGGGCGATCCTCGACGTATGACTCGATTATTTTTTTCTTTGGATCAAAGGGTGAAATATCCTCCAACCCCATCGATTGAATGGCAATGCGCACAAGTTCGCTTTCTGATTCGCCTACAGATTTACCCTGTTTTCTGAGGTAGTGTTTCCCGGCTGCGATCATTGCATCTTTTGGAATAAGCCCCACTAGCTCGGAGCCGGTGACGCGGAGCCCCAGTTTGTCGGCTTGTCTGCATACCTCATCGAATACAAGGTGAAAAGGTGTTATCTTGTAATTGGTCAGGTTCATCGATACCTGCGCCTGATTATACTCTTCAATATACCATCCCACGGCCTTGCAATAGTCAAATTTGCCAGGTTGTCTTACTTTATTTCCTTTTTCATCCCGGACAATCTTGTTGTTTTCATCCCTTTTCCATCTGCCCTTTTCACGGATATTAAGGGCAATCTCCTTCGCAAGCTTCTTGTCGGTCGTATTCAGGTTTATATTATATGCAATTAGGAATTCCCTTGCGCCCATCACCGTTGCCCCGGCGTGCGGATTAAATTTCGCCTCGCCGAAGTCGGGCTTCCAGTGGGGATCCCGGAGCTTTTTCTCAAGCCCCTCATATTCGCCTGCCCTGATATTTGCAAGGTTCTTTCTTTCCTCCGTTCTTGCGGAGTATTCATATAGATATACGGGAATTCCAAGCTCCCTGCCGACACGCTCTCCCACTTCTTCCGATACCCTGACGCAATCTTCCATCGTGACCTCGCTCACGGGTATAAACGGGCAGACATCGGTAGCCCCCATTCTTCCATGCGCGCCCTTGTGCTTGCTCATGTCAATAATCTCGGAAGCTTTCTTGATAACCTGGAAAGCCACTTCTTTTATTCCCTCTGGAGTGCCGATGATTGTTACAACCGTCCTGTTCGTAGCATCACCGGGATCCGCATCGAGCAAAGTGACTTCCTCGATCTCTTTGACTACATCGGTAATCTGATCGATAATTTTCATATCCCTGCCTTCGCTGAAATTAGGTACACATTCGATTAATTTCATATATATACACCCCTTGTTAAAATTTTCGGTCTGTTATGTATTATGGATCTTGATATATCTGGTTTTCTTTTACTCTATGGTTTTTCCTGTTTTTGTGGGGAATTTGAAAGGGGAATTATGTTTTTTCATAAATATTTAATTGAAATACACTTTACAATATAAGTTTATATGGAGGTTGCTATGAAAGCTGAGAACATTGAAGACGCGATAGCCTTTTTTGACCCGCATCTTCCACTTCACAGGGGGTCGGAGTTCTATGTGGGGAGGGAGAGAAATCCCAGGTTGGAGGTTAAATCTTTCCTTTTAAGAGCAGGCAGGGCAGTGAAGATTCTTTTCACCGGTTTCAAGGGATCCGGTAAATCAACCGAGTTAAACTATCTTGCCGGCGACGAAGAAATCGAGGAGAAGTTCCTGTTAATCAATTTCTCGGTAAAGAAAATCCTGAATCTTACAAGTATTGATTACATTGATCTTCTTTTTGTGATGGCGGAGCAGATTTATGATACGGCGGTCTCCATTCCCGGTGTTGAAATAGATAAAAACAGCCTGGAGCTTCTGAAAAGATGGGGGCAAAAAGTGGAGACCGAGGAGAAGTTTTCCAGCAAAGCGGATGTCGAGGCAAAAACATGGATCTCGTCATTTTTCGCATCGGTTACAGCAAGGCTTAAAATGGGTTATTCGAAAGACACAACCCTGAAACAGGAATTAAAGCCAAGGATGACTGAATTGTGGAATCGCCTGAACGACATAATAAGGGATGTCCGCGTGCAGACCGGGAAAAATTTACTTATTATTATCGATGATCTTAACAAAGCGGATATAGATGTAGCTGAAGAACTCTTTTACATATATGGACATAATTTAACGATTCCCAAATGCCATATATTATTCACCATTCCCATTTCTCTTGTATATTCGGAGAATTTTCCAAACATAGAGAGAAATTTTGACAAGACATGGATTCTTCCAGGTTTTAAGATATATGAAAGGGAATCACAGGAAAGATGTGAGCATAATTTCGAAAAGATGAAGGAAATAATAAGGCTCAGGATGGATGTGGATAAGCTGACCGATGAACCGAATGAAATCATGAACATCCTTGTTCACTATAGCGGGGGGTTTGTCAGGGAGCTAATAATACTTACCCAGAACGCTCTTAACAAGGCGGCGGCATTCGGTGAGAGAAAAATATGTATTGCGGATGTTGATGAAGCCGTCCATGATGCGAAGAACACATTCATCAACACCACATATATAAGGGAGAATATCGAATATCTGCTGAGTGTCGAAGAGACAAAGACGATTGTAACAAAAGATGAAGAGATAACGAGGAAGCTTCTGCATAATCTGAGCATCCTCCAGTATAAAAACTGTGAAAACTGGTTCGATGTGAATCCCCTTCTGAAGGATTTTATCCACGAAGTGTCAGCGGAGGAGAAGGACATTGAAAAACCGTGATCCGATAAAAATACTGAATAAAAGTCATTACGACAAGATCGAAGAGATACTTTCATTTGACAGGAACCTTTCAGGTCACGCCTGCATTCTTTTCGGCGTTACATCGGATTACAGGGTGAAGAATGAAATTAACAGGGTTTTAAAAGATCGAATGTCTCCCGATCATTCATTTTTCATTCTGGACATATCGGGTTATGAGAGAGAAAATTATCAAAAAATACTTAACGAGATTATTGATAAAAACTCCGGCAAAAAATCTTTTTTCGTAATTGACGGGCTTGATATGCTTATAAAGAGGGACGGCGGGGACGGCAATAAACCGGATATCCTTGTCTTCCTTAATTATAACCGCGAATTCTTCCGGGACAATCAAATTCACATACTTTTCTGGATAAGAGAAGAGAGCGAATCGCTTCTTTTTGATGAATCCCCTGATTTATGGGCATTCAGAAACAGTGTATTCCATTTCGACGCTGCACCGCCTGCTATTTTAAGTTATGAGGAGCACCTGAGAAGAATAGGATTACCGTTTTCAATGAGTGATGATAGGGAAGAAATAGAGATAAAGATCAAAGCAAAGAAGAATCTTTTAAAGAAATATGAAAGATATGCACCGGAGGACAGGGAGACAATCAGGAACCTGCTTGAGGACCTTGCGGGATTGTATCTTCAAATTTCAATTTATAATGAAGCAAAGAGGATGGCTGAAAGGGCATTAAAAATTGAGGAAACTCCACATTCTCTTAATATACTTGCCGTGATATATTTTTCGATAGGCGATTTTGAAAATTCAATGAAATATTTAAAAAGGGCTCTAAATTTATCCCAAAAACAAAGCTCCAAGTTCGGAGAAGCAGTTGCCCTCATGGGTATGGGTTTTGTGTGCAATGAAGACAAACACGGCCCGGATGTGGCAATTGATTATTTTAAAAGAGCTTCCAAAATATTCAAGGAAGTGGATAGAAGAGATATGGAAGCCATAACAATTGGATGTATTGGCGGTATTTATTTAAAAAAGGGTGACCCGGATAAGGCTTTGAATTTATATGAAAAAGCTCTCGAAATAAACAAGGAGATAGGGAATAGAATAGGAGAAGCCGACCAAATGGGAAATATTGGCATTTTATACCGGGACAAAGGTGACTTTGATATTGCTCTTGATTATCATCAAAAAGCACTTGAAATAAATAAGGAGATAGGAGACGAAAAAGGGGAAGCCTACCAATTAGAAAAAATTGGCATTTTATACCGGGAAAAAGGTGACTTTGATATTGCTCTTGATTATCATCAGAAAGCTCTCGAAATAAACAGGGAGACAGGAAACAGAGATTGGGAAGCCCACCAATTGGGAAATATTGGCATTTTATATCGGAAAAAAGGTGACTTTGATATTGCTCTTGATTATCATCAGAAAGCACTTGAAATAAATAAGGAGAGAGGGGATAGAATAGGGGAAGCCGGCCAATTGGGAAATATTGGCATTTTATATCGGGAAAAAGGTGACTTTGATATTGCTCTTGATTATCATAATAAGGCACTTGAAATAAATAAGGAGATAGGGAGAAGACTGGCGGAAGCCGATCAATTAAATAAGATTGGAGATACATATAGTAAGAAAGGGGATGTGGATAAGGCTCTGGATTATCACAATAAGGCACTTGAAATAAATAAGGAGATAGGGAGTAGATTAGGGGAAGCTGATCAATTAAATAAGATTGGAGAGATATATAGTAATATAGGGGATGTGGACAAGGCTCTGGATTATTATAAATCAGCCCTTGAGATAAACATGGAGATAGGCTCTGGGAGTGGAGAGTCATTATCCTTATTAGGAATTGTTTCTTTGTATATGAAGAAGGGAGATATTGAGAACGCTCTCAAGTATATTGAAAAATTAAGAGACACCTATAAAAGATACAATTATCCAATGAAAAACGAGCTTGAGGAATATTATGAGCAAATAAAACAGGAAAAAGACAAATAGATGAAGGGATATAGTACTTCTGCATGATTGGCATCTTGCTGCAATATCAAAGATTAATGATAGTAATTTAATGGAGTAGGTTAAGAATAATCTTACGCTTCAATATGTTTCATCTTTTCAACCGCTTCTTCAAAAGCTTTTTTCGCGCTCATATTCCCGTACATGACTTTCATCAAGCTTTCCAGGTGTCGATCTATGGCAATGAAGTTGAAATATATCATATTCTTTACAAGCGCGATTGACAGGTTGTCGCCTGAGACATCGATGCTTGTCTTAAATCTGACCTCGCCGTCTTCCATGTCCATTTCAAAGTTTCCGATTAGCAGGTTGTAATTCGCCCTGGTGATAAACTCCATTACCGGCGCTCTGGATTCTTTCGGCACTCGGCTGGGAATAACGGAATAGAAAATCAACTGATTATTTTCCTGGTTAACATTTGCAAGCCCCATCCAGCTCCCTGTGTTTCCGGAAAGAAAAAGTGTGATTATTTGATTATCGTCATCCACTTCGTATTTAAATTTCTCTTCTTCCAGGAATTTCTTTACTATTTCTATCATCTTTAATTCCTCCCCATATTCATTTAATTAACTGATTTCGTTATCGTTTGGAAAATCCCTATTTGGAGGAGATCAAAAAATGCCCTCGAAGTGAGTGCCATAATTAAATAGACATTTTTTGAAAGGAGATATTTTTATGAAAAAAGTCGCACTATTACTGCTTTTTGCTTTCCTGCTGACAAGCGTTGTGTTTGCCCAGATACCGGGAAAGCCAAAGATTGGGACGCCTGAAAAGAAAACGGAAAAGACAGAGGAGAAAAAAGAAGAAAAGAAAGTTGAGAAGACGGAGGAGGCAAAGCCTATTCTGTTCAAGGATGACAAGGAAGGAATAAGCTTGATGGTTCCTGCGGGTTTCAAACAGCATATGAATACGCCCACAATGAAGGGCTGGATCGGTCCCAAAAAGGGCCCCGTTATCTGGAGCATGAATCTGAGCATAACCGATGTCCCCGACGGTGTGAGCATGGGAACGATGTACAAGATCAATTATGGCAGCGATAAGAAAAAGAAGAGGACTTATTCCTCGGTGGAAAAGATAAAGGTAAATGGTTCAATCGGTGCATACATAATGAAAGAGGTCAAAAAACCTGATTCCGAAATATATCGTTGGATCATAAAAGCCTGGGGCAATAACCGGATGTATCAGCTTATGTTTGCGGGATCATGTTCGACATTCAAGGAGTTCAAACCCATTATTTCGAACACGATAAAATCAGCGAAGATAAAGAAAGCTAAAAGTGGAGTTCAGGATAAATAAGGCGATTAGCATGATGCAGAAATGATAAACAATATATCAAAGAATTAAGTATAGATCAAAATGACCGGCGGTGGAGCAGTAAACCTACCGCCGGTCATTTTTTTATCCATCTTCATGAGAGTTACTGACGGGCAATTGGTCGAGTCGATAATAATTTTTCAGTTTCCTGATCAACTTTGCAGGCGGGGTTTTGCTCCTGCATATGGGAGGTGGGGAACGAGAGGCGGCCTGCATTCTCCAAGCCCCTCTGTGGTGAATTGGAAAAAGGAAAAGGGAAGCAGGAAATAATCGGGATTTTGAGGTTTTTTGATACCCTCGTATCCGTCCTCCGTTATCCATTTATCGGGACGGGGACGTCCCTCCTACAGACTAACATCCGTTCTCCGACCTCCGCAATCTATTATCCTCTCCGTGCCTCCGGCTTCCGGCTTCGTTAATCACCACACTTCATACTTCTCATAAAACTCCTTCTTCAACTCCTCAAACCTGCCCTCCAATATCGCCTCCCTTATTCTCCTCACCAGGTTTAATGAAAAATGCAGGTTGTGATATGATGCAAGTCTGGGGCCCAGGACTTCGCCTGTGATAAAGAGGTGGCGGAGGTAGGACGGCGTGTGGTTTTTGCATACGTAGCAGTCGCAGAGGGGATCCGGGGATGTGTAATCTTTTGTATATTTTGCATTACGCAGGTTCACCTTTCCTCTGTGGGTGATGATTGTTCCGTTTCTGCCCATTCTGGTGGGCAGGACGCAATCGAACATATCAACTCCCCGTTCTATACATTCGAAGAAATCCTCGGGTTTGCCCACGCCCATGAGATACCGGGGGGAATCCTCCGGAAGCACGGGAATCACTTCCTCCAGGACTGAATGCATGTGCTCTTTTGGTTCTCCGACGCTGAGGCCTCCTATGGAAAATCCTTTAAATCCCGATTCAATCATAAATTTTGCGCTCTCTTTTCTGAGATCGCCATATACTCCGCCCTGGATTATTCCGAAAAGCCATTGTTTATCCCTTTTCTCGTTGTCCTCCCTCAAATGATGCAGAAGACTTCTTTTCGCCCAGTCGTGAGTGAGCTTCAGGGATTCCTTCGCCTTTTCGTATTCGCAGGGATAGGGCAGGCACTCATCAAGGGGCATGATAATGTCGCTTCCAAGGATATTCTGTATTTCAATCACTCTCTCCGGAGTGAACCTGTGGCGTTTTCCGTCAAAATGCGAGTTGAAAGTTACCCCGTCGCTATCAAGCTCCCTCAATTTCGCAAGGCTAAAGACCTGATATCCTCCGGAATCCGTCAGCATGGGTCTTTGCCAGTTCATGAACTTGTGAAGACCGCCTGCTCCTTCGATCACATCAATCCCCGGCCTCACATAGAGGTGATATGTATTTCCCAGGATGATTTTCGCATCCAGGCTAAGGAGATCCCTGTTGTCCATCGTCTTCACGGTCGCCTGTGTCCCAACGGGCATAAATACGGGCGTGGGAATATCTCCCCTGGGCGTCCTCAATACGCCTGCTCTGGCAGGGAATTTCGATTCTTTCTTTATTATTTCGAAGGAAAAATTGTCTTTTTTCATTCTGTCTCCTTTAATATGGTTAATTTGGGCAAGAAACTTTTAAAAAAAAATTCTTCCCGCGCCCAAAGGGCACCCGCCATCTTTAAAAACTTTAAACTGTATTTTTACAGGACTTACGCAATTGTCATTCTGAGTGGATCACAAAAGACTTACTTTACTCCAATGACTTTCTCAAAGACTGAATTTTCTTGATCTACGGAGATTTACATAGCGAAGAATCTATTTAATAATTACCTGTAGAAGATCATTTAACGTGGGTAGAGATCCTTCGCTGTGGAAGACATCGAAGGCAAGTAAAATCCGTTCTTGCCAAGGTTGATCGCAACAAAGTAAATTGATCGTATTCCACTCAGGATGACAGTTTCACGCATTTCTTAAATGGAAATGCGTAAGTCCTGATTTTTAATTAAATTTTAGCTCATAAGTCCTGCTTAATATTTCCTGCTTATCCTTCGTCACCCTCTTTTAACGACAGATAATATAAGTAAAAAATATGGGTGCACATGTTTCCTGTCAAAAATATTTATTACTATTCAGGTCCCACCACCATGTCGTCCTGAGCGGAATACGATCTCTTAATTTACTGGATAAGCTTTGGTAAGACCTGTCCTCGAATCCTTCGCTCCGCTCGAGGGCAAGCTCCGTGAAGGAACGGATTTTACTTACCTCCGATGTATAAATAAGCGAAGGATCTCCCGCAAGAGAGTCGTCCACGCTGTCATCCTGAGCGGAAAAAGATCATCTTACTTTATTCGATCAATCCCGGTAAGAATGTATTTTACTTACTTCCGATGTATAAATCAGCGAAGGATCTCCTCTCCCGGGTTCTTCTCACAACAATCATTCTTATTAATATTTG
>JAIORV010000191.1 GCA_021107945.1 Vulcanimicrobiota bacterium
GAAAAACCAAATTTTCGACAAATTTTTCATAACTACATCATAGCATACTTGCGAGCGAAGCGAAGCAATCTCCAAAATTGCCAAAGATCGTTGAGATTGCTTCGTCGCTGCGCTCCTCGCAATGACAAAATGCGTAACTCCTGTTATGATTAAACATGAATTAGAATCCTATCTTTTAATAACCCGACGCCATTCATGCCGATGGGAATCAGCAATGATGCCGCCATGCGGGTTCCATATTCGCTATCGTGGTCGGGGAATTTCGGTTTAACCGGATTGAGACCTGCCACGAAGAGTCTCCGGCGTGCTGTATTGCAGGCATCTTTCAGCCTGCCTGCCTCCAGGAGCGGAATGACGCCGGGTTCATATTTGAGCTGGACCTCTTTCCCGGACTGATCTGTGAGCCTGTCAAGATACAGAAGTTTGATAACGGCATAGTCGCGGGGGATGAAGCGGGTCAGCTTGCCTTTCCCGTTCTCTGTCCATTTGTCCCTTAGCCTTGAAAGGGTGTCCCGGTATTCCTTTTCCTTATTCTTGTCTTTCCACTTGATTAAACTAAATCCAAATAGAAGATCCTCCAACAGTCCGGGGTCAAATTCTCCTTCAATAAATCTCAGGACATCATCGAGGCTCACCTGCAGGCGCGACCAGAGCGGATTTTTCTCGCATCCCAACCTGGCAGCGTCCATCATTCGCCTTTGCATGACCGATGCCAGCCGGTCGAATATGGAGTTACCGCGCCAGGCGGTCTGTCTGCTCCAATTGGATTTATGGACAGGAACCAGATTGATTCTCAAGGGTCCAACCTTCTTACCGGTGGAAGTAATGGATGCAATCGCCGCTGCTACTCTGACTTCAACCGATCCATCGTCGGCAAATTCAATCCAGCGGGGTTCCAGTTCTCCATAAGGACTTATTATATTTCCAGCTTTTTCAGTGTCAAGCCGGGACAGAAGCCTCTGCAGATTTCCAAGTGAGGCAATGAGGCGTTTTGCTCGACTTTCTCCACCCTTGAGAAGCAATTCAAAAATTGATTGATCGATTCTACGCCTGGCGTTCTGAAAACTTGCCGGAAGATTCTTGGAATTTTTGCGAAGAAAAAAGTCAATATTTGCCAAAATGGGATGGAGTTCTCTGACAAGGTCGGCCTCTTTCTTTTCTTTAACCTGTATAACTCCGGCGGGCAAAGCGATATAGCTTCCTACCCCTCTCCTTTCGAGGATGGAATACCGGACAAAGTCGGTGACACCCCGGTCCACCCCGAGGGTGGAGATTGCTTCTGCGAATTCGATAGAGTTACGCGCCCGTCTGTTCGAGCGGCGTTGCTGTTGGCTGACCTCGACACGCCCTTCCCGCAGAAAAGCCTTCAATTCGGCATATTTGACAGGTTTTTCCCACAATGGAGTCCATACCTCAGCTTTAGCCTTTGTTTCATCATGCGAAGATGAGGAAGCGTATCCCACTCCCCTGATTTGCACGGTAAATGGGCTGCTGAGAAGTTTTTCCGTGACCAGCCCGTATTTCCGTGGAACTGCACTGCTCCAGGCAATAATACCCTCAAGATTGAAAACAATATCCCAAGGATTCACCGGGAAGTCCTTTGTCTCGATCCCAATCCCCTGATTGCAGCCTCCCGCTCTCCCCGGGTCAAAAAATCCAGTGGATAATTTGTAGAAGTCGGAGGAGATTTTATCCAGAAGAGAAGTGGCAAGGAGACTGCCAGCACTCGTAGCGCTTGAGCTGGAAATGAAAAGGTAATTGAGGCACTGCATAAATATACCGGAAAATTCCAAATGCCCCTCATTGCCACCGCTGCCCATCACCTGCGGATAGAAGATCTTTCCTTCAGTGCCGATTGCACACGCCACATCAACCCATTCAACTACTTTGTGAGACAACCGGTTTCGGCAAGCCTGGATGATCTTTTCCTTGTTTTGTTCCAGTGTTTTTTTCTTTATTTGGGTTCTAAATTTCCGGATAGACTTGACCAGCTCTATTGGTTCATCGAGATACGTGTTCAATTCATCCTTGTGAGATCTGAGATCCTCAACCTTCAGGGAAAGAATCTTTTGCCGCTTCGATTCAGTGACATTCCCAGTAAAAAGAGGTTTGAGCATCTCCTCAATATTGCGGGTACTTTCGGAGATCTTCTTGTCCTGCGAGAATTTGCGACGGGCAATTTCGAGCAATTTATGGATGGTAAGGTTTTGTAAGAAAAAATCCGACCACCCCTGAATATGATTTATCGTTTCTTTATATGGATTAAAGCGTTTGTCCGTCGCTCCAAGGATTGCGTCAATACCAGTTGTGTTATTGCCTTCGTGAAATCCGCTGCCCGCATACCACGGCGATACAATCGGCGTCGGTTCATACTCGTTGATAAAGAAATCCACGATTTCTTCCCGGCTAAAGGGAGAAGAGAGATGAAATACCCGGTTCTTCCAGAAGCCTTTTATCGGCGGCAAATCGGGGTGGCGGGGGGATAATTGCTCGGATAGGAGCCTGTGAACGCCCAACGCCTTAAAATATGATATGAACGGCTCCGCAGTGCAGCCCTGAAGGATTATTTCCATTGCATTTCTTTTCGTTGTTTCAGTCATTGTTATTTGCCTCCACTCGCCCTTTCATCGGCAGATTTGATTATGTTCTCAAAAAAAGCCAGCCGGAATGTGCCGATTTTACTGCTGTCTCGCAGTCTCAACATCCTGGAAAGCCAGCTTTCCCCACTGTTGGTGTCGCCCAATTCCATGTAGCTGAGATCTATCGGGGTTGGCGGAATTTCAACCCCGCCTCCCACATCTATGCAGTTAAAGGTCTCACCGTTGAGGCTTTTTGGCGGTACTAATTCTTTGTCCCATATTCCTCTGGCGAAACGCGTACCACTTTTTGGGGGCTTACTTTCTCCGGGGAATGATCTTATGGACAGGCGCACCTTGCCGTGATGGGCTGCGGCAAGATATGCCACCAGATCATCTTTGCCATGTGTCAGTGCCAGTATCCCCGAGGCAAGTTCGTGTCGGAAGCCTGGTCTTTCATGTCCGATGTTGTGCTTTGGACATTTTGCCAGAAGTTGATTTTGAATCTCAGGAGGCGGGGGCTTGGTAAATATTTTTATATCTTTATCATTATTCTTATCTTTATCCCATCCCCTCATGGTCTTCTGGAAAATCTCGTGTGCTTTTCCCGCATCGTGCCACCGCGCCGCCTCAAGGATGTTATTCCTATGTTCTACCGGAATCGACAGGTTTTGCAGAATGCTTTTCGCTTCATTTACAACAAGGTCCGTATGTTTTTTAATGGTCATCCATTTGCCTTCGGATAATTCATCTCCATCTAAGCTTCTTTGCTGTGTTGCCTCTGCCGGGACAGGTATCGGCTCAATAAATTCTCCCTTGCGCTTCAGACTCCATCCAAGGTCTTTGGTATAGAAGCCTGTTTTGGAATGGAGCATGAGGGTGATGCCGGGAAATACCTCCCGTTCATCTTGAATTTCTTCCCATTTCTTCTCCAGGAAATCCCATTTCCAGAATCTGACTTTCTTTTTCTTTTTACTCTCTTTTATCAAACCGCGGACATCGCCAATTGGAGCGGTACATAGCTCTTTCCTATCCGGGGAAGGCTCATCCTTTGAAGGCTCTTCTCCCTCGAAGTCCCTCCAGAAAACCTGGACATTAAACTCGTCCGTTTCCCGGATGAAGCGGGATATATCAATATCCAGCCCTGTAAGATCCGGCGTGGTATCGAAAAGCTCAACAAGATCTTTCTTCCTTAGTACCAGTCCGTGCTCCATTTCATAGCCGATATCCAATTCCCGGAGAGAATCCGGACTGACATATTCAAGTTTTATCAAATTTCTTTTTGATGCCCTGAGATCGGATAGTTTGTATGGTAAGGCATTTTTTTCCATATCTTTCTGAGATTGATTGTCTTTTTCATCAATCCAGAAGACATCGGACTTTTCATATTCTCCCTTACGATTACACCTTCCGAATCGCTGTACCATTGAAGCCCAAGGGGCGAGTTCCGTGAATAATGTCCTGGATGAAATATCCACCCCGGCTTCAATTACCTGAGTGGAAACCACGATGGTTCCTGGTTCCTCAGGCTTATCAAGTGCCCTATCCAGCGCCTCCTTTCTGTCTCCGGGGCGGAAATGTGAATGGAGAAGAACAAGCCTGACGCCTGATTTGTCGATATTCTTCTTATCCTTGCAAAGCTTGTTTATCTCCCCATATAGTTCTTTAGCTCTTTTTACTGTATTTAATACAGCTATGGTTCTTGTGCCCTTCTCGTGATGATGAAAAACTTCTTTCGCCAATCCTTTCGAATTCTCGATCTTACTTTCTGTCTTCACAGGCACTTTTCTTGCGATCAGACGCTTCTTCAGGTGTGTATTTGCCCGGTCTTCTGCTTCGATACTAAATTTTTCTTCTGTGCTTATTTTTTGATGTGAATCGAAATCAACCGTAGTTAGCCAATCTTTTTGAAGAGTGGCACTCATCCAGACTGTCCCGGCACAACCGATAGTCCCCAACATTTCTCGAAAAGCCTGGAGCTGAACTGTAGTGGCTAAGCCGCTTCCCATAAGCTGAATCTCATCAATCACCCACAGGCAGTCGTTGTTAATAATCCCAAATTCCTTTGGGCACCTGAATATGCTTGCTCCATACCCCCTGTTTAACGCCCTTGACAAGAGCATATCCTGGGTACCGACCACAATCATATTCTTTTCCGGATAATTAGCCCAGTCAAACTCGGAAGAACCGATTTCGCCTCCAAGCAATTTGACCAATTCAGGCTTTTCACCAGGCAGGAATTCCTTCTCGAGCCTCTTGAGCCACTTTGCAATACAATCAAAGGTCTGCTCCACGAGAACTCTCATCGGAAGGCAGTAAATCAACCTGCGTGGAGTCACTATTTTTACTTCGTCAGAAGCAAAACATCTTCTCCAGACCCAAGTCATTGTGACAGCAGAGGTTTTTCCGGCCCCGGTAGGTACCTCGAGAACCTGAGGAAGAACCCTGTTCAGGGCCAACTTCTTCTGGTAGGGATATGGTTGGTTTCCAGTGGCAATCTTAAAAATCTTTTCGAAATTTTTCATTTCCAGGTTTTCCAAATGTCAGCACCCCCTCATATATTTTGCAGAGTGAATCAATCTTGAAAGTCTCAATAATTTAAGATATGGGTTTGTTGATAATGGAGATTTGTACTATTTTAACATGACTGCAATGACAAGACTTGTCATTCTCAAACGCCCAAGTTGACAAAATGCGTCATTCTAATTTTTCTTGTATCTTTTCAGAGATTCCGCCAGTTCCCTCATAATATCATCTTGAAGCCATTCCGGCTTAATGATTCTGGCGTTTTTTCCGCATGATAAGACCCATCGTTTTACTTCTTCAATGCCTGCAACTCTGAGATGAATGATCACCGATTTGTCTCCCGGCTCTTCAATTCTTTGACTGTTATGCCATTTTCTCTCTTTTGCGAGACGAGCATCTAAATTCCAGAACTGGATAGCAATTTCAACTGGTTCATCCGAATGAATTATTCCAAAAGCATTCTGTATAAAATCAGAATATGAGAAGTCAGAATCTATTTCAAAAGTTCTTTCTAACTTATGACACTCAAGAATTCGATTGAGACTAAAAACTCTAACTTCATTTCTGAGATGACAGAACCCTATGAGGTACCAATCCCCCCTGAGATTATCCATGTGGTATGGATCTACTACTCTTTCGTTTTCTTCGTCACGACCCGCTGAATAGTATCTGATTTTGATTGAATCCCTTTTTTGGAGTGCCCTTGCCACTGTATCAAGTATCATCGGATCAAAAGTGCGGCTTGCCCCGTATCTGAACGAGATATTTTCCTCAATTTCCTCCAGACAGGGAAGCTCTTCCCCGGGAAGACAGTTGACAATTTTATTAAATGCATTTCTCAGATGCTTTTCATAGGGGACTTTTGAATGATGTAATAAAACGTGTTTTGCTATCAATAACGCCAGTAATTCTTGCTCGGTAAAGATAATGGCGGGCATATTCCAGGTGGACTGCTCATAATAGTAGCCTTTTTTATTTCTATCATATTTAAGGGGAGCTCCCAATGAATCCCTCAAGTAGCCTAAATCTCTATGAATTGTACGCTCTGAGACTTCCATGTCCTTTGCCAGGGCTTCTATACCGGGACAATAGCCTTTTTGAATTGCCTGATCAATATAGATTAGACGATATTGTAATGAGTATGTCATAATCTTATTGGAACAAGCATCAAGAGCCCTTTTGAGATTAGAAGAAATCATATAGAAGGGAAAGATGATCTAATTTTGACTTCTAAAACTCATCATCCATCAAATCCTTCTCTTTCCTAATCTCTTTTTCCAGCGATGTGTCAGCTATCCAAGTTGTTCGTTCCGTTTCCTCCAATTCCTGAAATACTGGCAACCCATCTTCCAGTTCGAATCTCAGCCAAAACTGGCAGGTTCTGTTGCCGATGAAGCGGGATTGGACACGAGCCGTCCCAATGTAACCGCTTCCTTTCCAGACGAACTTGGTAAAAACAGTTTTCTCCCTGTCTGATTTGTCCATGTTAGCACTGTTTTGGCGTATTGTTGTATCCGGCAATTGAAGTATCTATTGATCTCAAATGGATGCGAAACTTGAATCTATCGTCCAAAAGTGTTGAGTTTTATTCTACATTCGATTCTATCGCTCTTTTTCCTTTAGCATTTATAATTATCCACATTTACAAGGGAAAAAGATGTCCCTAATTATAAAGATATATAAACAAACATCAAAAAAGTAGCAAAATCAGCATGCTTTTTATGGAAGCTTTTCGCGCCATTTTGCTAA
Source organism: Vulcanimicrobiota bacterium (assembly GCA_021107945.1). Classification (GTDB taxonomy): domain Bacteria; phylum Vulcanimicrobiota; class JAJTBE01; order JAJTBE01; family JAJTBE01; genus JAIORV01. The sequence continues at coordinate 6,852 of JAIORV010000191.1, forward strand.
ATACACCTGGAAACCTCACCGAAAAAAACCTCGATATCCGCTCCCCGGTCTAAAATAAACAGGAGCCTGTTGTAGGCAAATTGTAACCGCCCAATCTTTCTTTTGATCTCATCAATAAATGATAATTACGACTTGAGGTTTTACATTTTCTATGTTAGAAATATTCAAGATGAGGTGTGTTGTCGAGAGGAATGTGTGTTTATCCTTGCAGGTAAATGGATGAAATTTCGAATCCTTCTTCAAGGGTCCCATAGAAAGTGCCGTTATTAAAAGCACAGGGTGAATATTTCTCATTGCTGTAAGTGTAAAAAGCTAGAGACCAGCTGTTTTCATCTCCAAAATAACGAAAACGGCAAAGATGAGTCGGAGTATTTCGCGATCGTTCGATAAACTCTTTGCGGGTTATGCCAAATTGTTTTTCGTTATAATCCTGTGGGAAGAATGGCTCTATGTAAGCGTCAACATAACAAAAGTGTCCACGGAAACGGACTTCAATTCGGATAAATTTTCCGGCATAATATTTTTCTGCATATGCCAAAATACGATTTCGTGCAAGCTCCTGAACCCTTTTTGGAATTTTTACTCCGCCTGAATGGGGATCTCTTGCTAATATTTTCATTGTTTTCACCCTTTCAATGATTCAAAATTTATCTGACTTAGCTTTTTTAAGGTTTATCCTCTTCACTGAAATATTCATAGTAAATATCCGAAATGTCATCATGAAAACCCCAACCTATGCCATCAGTTTTTTTCATGATATTTTTCAACCTCTTGAAGAAAATATTCGTCAAATTCTTATCAATAACATATTTTATCGTTTTATTATACATTTTTATCATATTATCATAAAAATACTCGTCTATATCACCGTAAGTGTTTGTAAATTTAACTCCGTATTCAACATAAGAGACCATTAATTCTGCTATATTGACCGGTTTTTTCGATAACTTTTTAAAATCGCTCAATGCTTTCTTCGTTATGGAATATCTTAGTTTGCCAAATCCTTTTTTTGGAAAAAATTCGTCCTTTATTATTTTTCTGAACTTTTCCATGGTTTTGTCTTCGTTTTCCGGATCTATCTTTGCCGCAAGATATTCTCTTGCTTCAGGAAAAAGCTTGACTATCTCGACAATCTCTTTCCGTAATGCGTCCGAATCTTTGCCGGACAGATATTTTTTCAAATCAGAAATACTTAAAATGCTAATAATTATTCTCCTGTAATTTCTCAACAGACAAATTCGTAAAGCGAAAAAAATTTCCTTTTTATACCATTTTTCCATATGATCATCTTTTTTATTCAGAAAAAAGCAAATAGCAATCTGAAAATCCCTATTAACAGATAAACTTTCCCTGCTACCCCAAAAAAATTCCCTGTTATCTTTTTAGGGAATTTGGGGGTTTGCGGGATTTTTTGATTGTGGAAAACCCCTGTTTTGCTATGTTTGTTCCATCTCGATTTTTCCTTATGCCAGTGTACCTGTCCAAAAAGTTAATATTTCCCTGTAAATTCCCTGTTATTTGATGTTTTTAGGTGAGATTCTAGTATGGTTGAGATAGGGAAATTTTAGTTCACCGCCATAGTTTACCACTAAAACTTTTATATATAAACCAATGATAGAATCCCGCAACACTGGGAGCGAGTTTGGGGTCAATAGATGAGCGGAATGTCGATAAAATTTAATATACTTTTTCCTTTTCATCGAAGCAAGGCGAGATGAAAAGGATTGCAGTGCTTGAAGTAAAAAAAAGAGGTAACTATCCTGACCTCTCACTATAAGAGAGGTTTCCAGATAGGAGAAGTTTCCAGCCTCGATTTCATACATTTCCAGACCAACCTTCATCCAAATCCCGGGGTGGTCTGAATAAATACAAAAAGAATACGTTTGTCGGCAGATAAAGTTTCGCTATGAGGAGTCATTTGGAGTCTGCAGTTTAAAGTTTTTTGGAGATGGCGGGTGCCCTTTGGGCGCGGGAAGAGAATTTTTTTTTTAAGTTTCTTCCCCAATGATCTCAAATCCAGAAATTTTCTTTGGACACTGCTGGGAATTACTATAAGCTGTTTCTCGAAAATAATGTCTTGTTATTTGGGCGGCGGGACGCCATCCCCACCATTATAACAAAGTCGGTAGCTGCGGCGTCTCGCCGCAGGTTAAAGCAGGTCAAAAAGGATAATACTTATTAGAAACAGCTCAACATACGATTTCGTTGTCTTAATCCCGATGAGAGTCGGCATCGATTGTTATGCTATGATGTTCTTCGTTATTGATCGCGGTCTCCGTAAGTGGTGATATTTTCGCCATCGCATTCTCTCCATGGTGCTGTATTGATCTCAATGATAAAATAATCGGTAAAACCTCATAAATTGACGATCTCGCAATATTTACGTAGTATGTGGTAGTGGTATTTGTTGTGTTCGAATTTGCGTTCTCCGCGATCTCGGCGGTGAATAGCTGCCCTTATTTTTTATCTCTTTCGTCGGGCGGGAGCATTATGTCAACTGCTGTTCTGCCCATGTTTAGTAGGTTTGACATTGTCTGCATTTTTTTCTGGGTGTGTGTGAAGAAAGCTTTTAGTCCTTCGCAGAGCCAGTTCAGTCCGGGTTCGCCGTCGGCTGTTTTTAGAACTCGGTTTTTGGGGCATTCTCCGTGGCATGTGAAGAGGTATTTACATTCTTTGCATTGTTTGGGGAGGGTCAGCGATTTGGCGCGTCCGAAGTCTCTTTGTTTTTGTGAGGAAACGAGATCGATGAGGGGGATTTCTGTGATATTTCCCAGCAAGTGTTTTGGTTCTACGAAATGATCGCAGGAATAGAGATCGCCGTTATGTTCCAGAGCAAAGCCGTCGCCGCAGGAGGGGCGGAGGATGCAGAGGGTGGAATATCCTCTGAGCCAAGAAGCCAGAACGCCGTCGAAGAATTGAATAAACATTTCGCCTACGTCGCGGGTTACCCATTCGTCAAAAATATCGTTCAGAAATTGTCCGAATTGTTTCGGCTGTACGGAGCGTTCCGTAACCTTCGTCCCTTCCTGATTACCCGTTTCGTTATCCCTTTCTACTATCGGAATAAACTGGATATATTTTGCTTTAAGCTCATCCCGAAAAAAGCGATAGACCTCAAGGGGGTATTTGCTGTTTTCTGAATTTATCGTGCAGAGGATATTAAACTCAACTTCATATTTTCGCATTAGTCGTACAGCTTTTATTACTTTATCAAAAACAGAATTGCCCTTTTTATCTTTTCTGTATTTGTCATGAAGCCTTCTGGGTCCATCAAGGCTAAGACCGACCAGAAAGTTATTCTTCTTCAGGAATTTGCACCATTCTTCGTCAATGAGAGTGCCGTTGGTCTGGATTGTATTTTCAATTTCAAGGTTTTTCCCTGAATATTTTTTTTCGAATTCCACAGCTCTGCGAAAAAAGTCCAATCCCATCATTGTAGGTTCGCCGCCCTGCCATGCGATTGTGACGACGGGTACTTTGTGGGCTTCAATCGTCTGTTTTATATAGCTTTCCAAAACTTCGTCGGACATGCGGAAAGTACCATTGGGGTATAGGTTTTCTTTTTTCAGAAAGAAGCAGTAATCACAGTCAAGGTTACATTTCGCGCCCGTAGGTTTTGCCATAATATGAAATGCCTGCGGTATAAAACCCGACGATTTTATGGTTTTCTTTTCTTTTGCCGCGTTTCTGCTGTCAGTCATTATCCGTGTTCTCACTTTCGTTTTTGCAATAAAATTCAACGGCTTCTTCTGTGCTGATAAACATTCGTTCATTACCCAGTATTTCCCCCAGCGGAGATTTCCTTATAATCTCGAGTGATTGAGGGTTCAGCGATGAGAGCCACATATCAATATTATTTTCCTTCATTTTCTTTTCAAAACCGACAAGCCTGTCAAGGGCGGTATATTCAATGTCGAGGACCGCGCTCATATCAACAAGAATAACTTTTGGATCTTTTTTATCGATAAGTTGGTTGAATTTTTCCGCCGTTCTTGGAATGCTTGCGAAATTCAACTGGCCTTCGGTTCGTATAATTAACAGTTCAGGAAAGGTTTCATCATCGGGATGTTCATTTAACGAACGAAAAGTTTGAGTCCCTTTTTTTCTACCCAGCTCATAAACCGGGGGGTGATTGGCCTGATAAATCATTGTTGCAAGAGATATCACAATGGCCACAAGTATTCCTTCAAGGGTTCCAAGTACAATTACCCCGGCGAAGGCAGCTATCGCCCAGAAAAACTCTCTTTTTCTGATTTTAAGAATGTCGGCGAATGCTTTTGGGTTGACCAGATGAGAGACAACAAAAATGACAAGGGCCGCAAGTGTCGCTTCAGGCATTTTGGCGATTAACGGAGCGATAAAGATAAAGGCAAGAGCAATGATTCCAACAGCTACAAGCTTTGCCATCGGCGTTTTGGCTCCGGCTCCCGTGCTCAGGACTGTCTGTGAAGTTCCTCCTCCTGAAGGCATGCATTTGAAGAAACCGCCGGCTACGTTTGCAATTCCAAGGACAATAAGCTCTCTGTTGGCGTCGGGTACTTTTTCATTGGTTTCGATAAAAGTTCTTTCAACTGCTATCGATTCTGTAAATGACATAAGCGCTATGCCAGCGGCAGCCGGCAAGAGTTTCATAATATTCGAAAGATTCGGCAGAGTAAATGGCGGAAGCCCCGTGGGAAAGGAGCCTGCAAGTTGAACGCCTTTTGCTTCGAGGGCATAAAAGGATGAAAAAGTTATTGCGCCGACGACGACAACAAGGGGAGCGGGGATCTTTTTTGAAATTTTCGGAAGCAGAATTAATATCGCAAGGGTGATAAGAGCTATGGCAAAGGTAAGAGGTTGAATATGTCCGATACCGTTAATTATTGCCTGCAACTTCCCCAAAAAGCCCGACCCGCCCTTGATTCCCATCACTTTCGAATAGCTAAGTCCTGGTGAAATTCGAAAGTGGACCCTGACAGGATAATGAAAAATGCAGGGGTTCTTTGAAATTAAATTATGTGTCAGCCCTCGATTTTTGAAGGACTCGTTATAAGCTCACTTTTTACTGACCTGCAGGTAAGGTGACACGCAGACCCCAGCCGATGCCGGTGAATGAGTCCGGGTCAGGCTGTTCGCGGTGGCTCCGGTATGCCGCACGACAGCGTAAAGCGATGCTGTTTCCGCCGCCGCCCCGCTTGACACGCTCCTTGCCCGATGACGCCCCCACAGGATCGATGACAGCATGGGATCCCAGGTCCTTGACATACAAGTCCAGGCACCACTCCCAGACGTTGCCGTGCATGTCGTATAACCCCCAGTCATTCGCCTGTTTGGAGCCGACTTCCTGAGCTTGTTTTGACTGACAGTACGCGTTATTTATATACCATGCCAACGGGTCGAGGTTAGTGTCCTTACTATAATCAGAAACCAGACAATCCGTGTCGTTGTTGTAGGCTCTCGTCGTCCCCGCCCGGCAGGCATATTCCCACTGCGCCTCGGTCGGCAGGTCGAAAGCTTTTCCGGTCAACTTCCGTAGTTTCCCCATGAACGAGGAAGCGTCCGGAGCACCGTCAGGCCAGGTCCCGCCCCGAGCCATGATCCAATCGACGTTTCCCACGGGAAGTTTGTCGCCTTTGTAAGTACTCGGATTCGAGCCCATGACCGTCTTGTATTGTTTCTGGGTGCATTCGAAGACCGCCACATAGAAATCCTTTGACAATGTCACCTGGTGTTGGGACTCCTGGATCTTATAATTTTCCTTTCCTATCTCGCTTTCCGGTGATCCCATGGTGAATGTTCCGGCCGGAAGCTTTTTCAACACCATTTTGGTAGTCTTGTAGTCGTCGTTGGTTAAAAGATCGGACGGCGGATCGGCGACTTCGACGACCGATCCGTCGGTCAGGTCAACGACAATGCAGGCGCCAGTTGGATGAGGGGTCGAGCCTGCATCAAACTTTGTCCCGGCCCAGCTAATTGTATTATCGATAAAGAGCCGGCATTTCATCTCCCTGGTTATTTTTTGGGGAACCTGGAAGGTCAGTTTGCTGTTGCCGGTATCCACGTCCATGCAACTACTGCCGGGGTTGCCTTCGGCGTTGGGGTATGCCAGGGGAGTAAGAACTTGGCATTTCACTTTTTGCGTTTTGATTTTATCATTTTTCTCTTCATCATACCGCAACCAGATTTTTGGTGGTTTGCCGCCGAAGTATTTACCGGTGATAGTGATCATGTCGCCGCCGCCGCCATTTTTGAGGGAGATAGAGTCGATACTCAGGGGAGCGACGGTCAGAGCTTTGGGAAAGGTGACCGAGACTTCCCGGCCGGTAAGCTTCAAATCGTCGGTACCAACGGGGCTTACTTCTTTCGCCTCGCCGCTGATCTTCAAATCGTAAGTGCCGACGGGAATTGTGTCTTCAACCTCGACAATCAGCTTTTTGACGCCATCATTGAATTCCTTTTGCGAGTTGATAATCTTCAACTTTTTCCACTTGCAGCAGATGTTGACCGTCACTACCGGTTTCTTTTTAAATTCATTAAAAACTTGTATTTTGGAGACGTCAATTTCGAAACGGGATCCGATGGTCACCGTCCTGGATAACGAGGCATTGGCGGAATCGTCGGCGTCCGCGCCTGTGTTGAGAAGCATATTGCCAATCAAGAGAAACATGAGAACAATCAAAAGCTTTCGGACTTTCAAAAACTGGTTTGCCGGTGATGCCATCCGACACATCATCGGTGATTGACCTTTTGATTTTCCTGTATATCGAGCAGACATAATATGATTCCTCCGATTGATTAATTTTCAATTTGCACGATGAGAGAAATTAAAATGCCCATCACAGAACTTGCGGATTTCCCGTGTCCGGATCTTCGATCCAACTCACCATACAGGTGGTAGAAGGTGGCAATTTGCCAAGCCGTTCAGAAGTCGTAAACACAGATAAAGGATGTTTGTCCGGGGCGAGCCGTTACACTTGCGAACAAGGTAGCCACCGACTATGGTGACACAAATGAAAAAGTCTTCCATGGTTTTAATTCGCCATTTTCTCCACTTTTCGGAGTGGAAATAGGCGATTAGAACCTTTCGCTTAAAAAAATTATATTAAAGATAAGTTACACATGAGAGGCGGGAAACGAGAAGTTGGAAGCGTGTTTGTTATCACGGCATCCGCTCTCAAAAACTCATTCCTCTCTGTGTCCTCTGTGGTGAAAAAACACGTGTATTTTGTATTATACGTTTATCGGGATGAGGACATCCCTCCTACAGATTTGGGCTGTTTTATCCGTTTTTCGAATCCCTCTGTGGTCTTTGCGGTGAAAAAAAATGTCATCAAAAATTAGCCTGCAGTGAGGGGGCTGAATGAATACATCAATATTTTGGACACCTTTATGAGATTGCTTCGCTTCGCTCGCGATGACGCAATTCAGACATTTTTCTGCGTGTGTCCCGGAAACAGCCTCCTCCAGTTTCACAGATATGGCTATTTTTCTTCGATTAACTTCCAGGTCTTGTCAAGGTTGTATTCCTTCATCTGCCCGACTATCTTGGCCGTATCTTTGCCCAGATCTTTTTCATAAGCTTTCCCCTGATGATTGACAACAAAAGTCATCACACCAGATGAGCCGTAATCGGCGGGATAGGCAACCAGGGCAAAACCGGCGATCATATTCCCGTTTATTATATAACTGTGCTTGCCGCCGGGAGCATTGGCGCCCTGCCCCGTTAATATTTTATAATAGTAGCCAAAGAAGGGCGTCCCGGCTTCCTTCCGGTGTTCGATATACTCCTGGGACTTGGCCGCTATTGGACCAAATGGACTGAGCTCCTCGCCGGATTTCGGATCTACGGGCCAATAAAGCCCGTCCTTCTTTCCCTCAGAGCTCACAAATTTTTGCGCGTATTCCAGCACTTCATCAGTGTCGCGATCCTTTTCAAAGTATTCTTGCTGCGCTTCCCAATAAGCAAGGCATACAGCAATGGCTTTGAGTTCGTTTTCACCAATCCGACGGTTGATTATTTCTTCTTCTCCCGCCTCGGTGTTGAAACGCCATCCTTTCGCTTCTTTAACAAGGGGAATCGGAAGCGGCCAACCATCTTTCCCAACCAGCAATGTGAAGCTTCCGTCCTTGTTCTTCTCAAGCTTATTCATCTCACCGGCCATTTTATGGAATTTAACTCTTATCATTTTTTCCCGGGCCTTGTCAGATGTTACAACTAAATTCTTGTGTTTATGCCCGAATATATCAAGCATCATCTTTGCATCATCACTTTTGCAGGCCGTCAGAAGTGCTTTCACTGCTTCTTCCGGAGTCTTGAAATATTTCTGGTAATTATCCTTTGAGGCGAAAGCGGTCTTTGCGTGAATGTATCCAAACATTAACAATATAGATACCATTATCAGCAAGGAAAGAATCTTTGGATGTTTTTGTATGGCCTTAAACATATTGTATATCCTCCTTAATAGAAAACTCATTGAATCCACCTGATATTCGTAAAACTGCCTTTTCATTAATAGAATCAGGTCCACTATCGTCTTCTGCCGCCCCCGCGGCTTCTTTGGAATGACCTGCTTCGAGAGCCTCTGTTGCTGTGTGCCCTGGTTCTTGAAGTATTATTGATGCCGCTAAAAACGGAGTTTGTGTTTCTGTGGGGTTGTACTCTTGTCTGAGTGTGTGGCCTTGTCTGAGTATGCGGTCTTGTTTGAGTCTTTCTATGGGGTGTGGCCCTCTTTTGAGTCACATGATGTGTCCCTGCATAAGTCCCGGCTTTTGTTCGATAATGCGTCTTGTTATAAGTCCCGGGTTTTGTTTGAGAATGCGTCCTGTTATAAGTTCGGACCTGAGTCCTGGCATGAGTCCTGGCATAAGTTCTGGCATTGGTTCTGGCATAGGGAGCTGGATGCCAGGGTCCTGCCGCCGGACTGCGATAATAACGATTAGTTGAACGGTAATTATAATTTGGATAGAGGTTTGGATGGACTACTATGGGATTATTGTGCCAGCCCCAGGTTCGATATCCAAACCAATTTCCCACTGCGACTCCTGTTGCAAAAGTCAAAAGAGGGGCTCCGGTGTTTTGATAAATCACCTGGTCAGGTTGATATTGCGGTACATATACAACATCTTTCTGAGTTGGTTGTATCGCTATGATTTCCTTATTAATACTTACAACCTGTTCATTGCCAGATTTGAGATTCCCGGCGTCATAAGCGAGCTTTCTAAATCGTTGGATTGCATTTACTACATCTTCTTCCTGGTTAACAACTGCAGATCCAAATTGCTCTGTCCACGAAATGTCATTATTCATCTTGTAGAGAACATCAGGAAACTGGAGAAGCGCTTTCACGCTGGGGTCCCAATCTTCGTCGGGCATATCCTTGATCTTCCCTCCCTTTTTCTTCAGGTATCGCGCCGCCTGAACAACTTCCAGAGGAACGGTGGAAGCCGGCAGTACGTGTGCCAGAAGGTCGTCGGGATACAGTGCAATGGGGGCAACCAGTGAATTCAACTCCTTGTTTGAGAATTTTCTCAGAGGCGTAGAATTCGGATCTGATTCCCCGGAATTGCCCTGGGCGTAAGCGGCTTCCTGCCCGGAAAACATTACCAAAATCCCGATAACAATCAGGATTAACAAAGTGAAACCGCATTGAATAGATAATCTTGATTTGAGTCTCATAATCTACCTCCTGTTTATAATTTATAAAAAAGCATCACATTTCAGTCGATTCACGCTTGCGGAGGGTTTTGCCAATATCTTCTCAGCCTTTTTAATTGCCAAATTTAAGCGCAAGAAGTCAGTTCTTCAGTGTATTTATTGTGTAGTTTGAGCTTTGTCATTGGCATCCTGTACATAATTAATATGCACAAAAGGAGATGTCAGCAGTGTTGTAGTAAAAAGTGGTCCCAGTAATTGTTTGAGTAGGATTAGTAATCAGATCCATTTTTTTGTTTCCCGAGATCCTTCTTAAAGATTATTCGGCCTAACACAAAAGAGTCCTTTGAGAATTCCCCAACGATCTTGAAGATCCAGCCTTCAGTCCGGACAAAGAGGCAAATTGTATTTAAAAAGGACCTACTTTGAACAGTATATTAATCAATGCAAACAGGCCAATCAGCAGAAACAAGACGGCAAAAACCAGGGCGCTGGATAATTTGAAATGGCTGTTGGTCTCCTTGTTTAATTCCCGGATAAACAGGATATGTTCCAATGCGGACACAACCAATATGACAACTCCAAAAATCACTAACGCCAGTCCGAGATTTTTGGGGGCGGAGACTCTTATTCCGGGGAATATTAACTTGGAATCTCGCAGGTATTGGAAAAACTTGTAAAGGGTGAAGCCAAAACTGATGAATGACAGGGATGTGCGCATCCATGCCATTAGTGTGCGTTCCGCCGCCATCCGGGTACGCTTGACCGCCAGGTCGGTGCGGCTTGAAGCCAGGTCGGTGCGGCTTGAAGCCAGGTCGGTGCGGCTTGAAGCCAGGTCGGTCCGCTGCGTCGCCAAGTCGTTTGACGAGATGGTCTTCAAAATCTTCCCGTCTTCTGTTTGTTTCTCGTCCATATTTCTCTCCTTTCACCTTTCTTTGCCATAGTATAAGGGATTGAACCGACGGCGAAAAATCATCACAGCCAATCCAATAATGAGAATAGCTCGCATCATGTTTATTTTTTTACTGTATCAGCAAGATTCTTTTGATTTTCCTCTTTCATCATTTTATCTTTCGCGGTCACAATTCGGTTTATTATTCCCCGCGCCAGGGAGTAGGGAATGCCCATAATAAAAATTCCAACAATCGCCGCATCAAAGAGATTAATCTGTTTGAAAATGAGATATTGAGCCAGGATGTCCAGTATGATGCTTATTATTACGGGCTTCAGTAAAGTCTTCAGTCCATTGAGAATATTTCTTTTACGGTTTTCCGACTTAAATATCAGGTCAATAATATATGGGGGCGAACCGGACTTGACATCCAGCAGTCCGTCCCGGATTCCCAGGGCGATGGCAGCAAGGGGTTGCAGTATAAAACGAAAACTCAACGGCCCCGCAATCCGGGCGACAATTTTATCTGCAATAGCATCAAAACTGACAGCAAACATTTTTATCCTCCTAATAAAAATCTCAATTAGTTATGGTCCGGATTCAGTGTCATTTTCCGGCGGCGAGCATAAGTATGAGGGCGTATAGAATTCCCCCCGCGAGGAAAAACCCAAATTTGCCTTCTTCCCGCCGGGGCAATTCGCCAAGGGTGCTGTTCATAATCACCGCTCCTGAGACAAATCCCAGCAGGGTGATGATCATGGGTTTTGGGAATTCGATTAAAATTCCCGACAGCCATCCCATTATGGAAGCTGCAGCCAGGATGTACCGGACCTTGTTGTGATACTCAACACCGTATTCTTCTTCCAGGGAATACCCCACCCCCAGAAAATGAAAGCTCATAGCCACGGCATAAAGAGCCACAGGAATTTCTCCCCCTCGATATTTCTGACCAGGAGATAGCTCACCAGCCATACATAGATGGCGAATCCCCCTGCGTGAAAAAGAAATTTCCTTCCCCCTGCCCCTTCTTCGGTGTTTTCCCCCATCCGGGAAGTGAGGTTTTCAAGCCCATAAGCCAACATAAATCCCAACATTACCGAGAGATGGACTCTAAACTCGGGAAAGGGAAGTCCATGATGCTTTGTCACTTCTGTGAAAGTTTCGGCGACGCTTCCCAATTCGGGCAGAAGATGTATAAAGACATAGGCGACTGAAATTCCGGCGCCCAAGGATATCAGCCTGCGGTGGTATTTTTCTCCCTTGCCTGATGACTTGAGTTTCGAACCAAAAAGAAACACCAAGGCGAAAAACACCGATGTGGATAGTGTCTCAATCCAATTGCCGTTTGCCATCTCATTATTTCCTCATTCAATTAATTGCCGGAAACAAAAAGGTAAACTTCGCCTGGCAATCTGTAATTACACCCAGGCGGTCCGGCATGCTGTCCGGACGGCGATACGATAAGTCGCCGGCATCGATGTGGCCAAGTATTTATCAGGATTTGAATCGAGCATTGTTTTGTCATTTCTCTCTTTTTTTGACAATCGGTTCTATCCGATTACTCATCAACAACTCATCTGAATTGGTCTATTTTAATGTCTGTCAATTGTAAAACCATCACCCAAAAAGAGGGAGGGTGAATTCAGGTTAGCACGCATTTCAAACTTAAACATCCATTCATTCATTCCTCCCTTATAAAGTAGCAAGGAGTAGCGGGCCTCGGTTTAGCGGCAAGTGCAAATTGACCCTTGAATAAAATGAGGGAGGTTGAACAAATACCAAAAAAGCTAACCCAAAAAAACCACAATAAATAAAAAGGGCATAAGGCGTCATTGATGAAAAAAGTAATGACAAAAAGAAAAACTATGGATTCAATCACCCAACAAAAAGCATGAAGTCACCCCTATTGCTCCAATGAATACTTTTGGCCATTCCCAACTGGCGAGCCACAGGCACCAAAGCCGGAAATTTTGCCCACTTGCCCACTGACCATTGTCTGGTTCGTTGGCAGAACACAGACTAACGGGGAAAAGGACTGTCCGGCAGTCAATAGGAAGGTACCCGGAATCTTACGATGCAGATGTACACCCATAGAACAAAGATGATTGATGGCATGCAGGATCTCCGGTGATATAACTGGTGGCGATGACTTGCATACACATCGAAAATATCTGGAACTAATGAAAAAACAAAAAACACAGGAGGACATTTATGAAAAGAAATAATAAACTGGTAATAATCCTTGTGTCACTTATGCTGGTTACTTTAATAACCGCCGTTTATGCCCAGAGTTCTGCAAATGTTTCTTACAAAGCCGGTCTGAAATTCTTTTCCCATAAGAAGTATAGGGAAGCTATCCCCCATTTTGATTCCGCTATAGAAACCAATGGAAGTTTCGTAAAGGCATATGTTTTCCGGGGACTCAGCTATTATATGCTGGAAGATCATAATAAAGCTATCAACGATCTCAATAAGGCTCTGCAGTTGGATCCCGAGAATGTCACTGCTCTATATGGCAGAGGAATGGCATATCTCTTTACCGGAAAATCACAAAAAGCAATTACGGATTTTTCCATGGTTCTGAAGAAACAGCCCGAGAATTCCAAGTCTTATGTTAACAGGGCAATCTGCTATTATCGTCTCAACAAGATGAAAAAAGCAGTATCAGATGCCAGCAAGTCAATATCATTCAATGTCAAGAATCCCAGTCCTTACTTCCTTCGTGCAGCCTGTTACTGGAGACAGGGATTACACAAGGCGGCGGTCCTGGACTTGAAGAGAGCCGTCGATTTATATCCCAACGGTCCCAACCTTCAGATAATGTATTACATAAGTAAAGCTCATATAGGAGATACATCAACAGACCAGTTAAAAGCTTTTTATGAAAAGAACAAGAAGAAAGCTGATGTCTGGCCATATCCCGCGATTGCAATGATGCTGGGAAAAATTGAACCCGTTGACTGCATCAAAGCTGCAAAGAAGTTCAAACCTCTGAAACTGAGGGGAACAATAGAACAGCAAGCTAACTTCTATGTGGGCGAATTCTTCTTTATCCACAAGAACCAGGAGAAAGCCGACAAATACCGGAAGCTGGCAATGGATGGCGAAAACAAGCTCTTCATTATTCAAAGCCTTGTAAAGCTTGAATATTATGATTTTAAAAAATAGACTCTTCTAATTGAATTCGAAGAGTCTGATAAATGAGGAAAAGCAAGACGAAAACTTTTAGATTCATACGCCTTTTAATTGCTATGTTAACAGGCAAATCTCTTATGTTTTCTGTGAGTGCTTTTACTGAAGGCAGAGATATATTTGTCCCCGCGACTATTTTAGACCCGGCAAATCAAGTCTTCTGACCAAAAACCTCCGTTCGTCAACGAGCTGGCAGGATGGTGAAAGATGGGTGATCTCTGTCTTCAAGGCGTCAAAAGCTGAAGGTTATTGCAATTTAGCTTGAATCGCTGCTGTCCTTGATTGATACTATTCTGCCTTCAAGTTTGTATCTAACCCGACGGGAATCTACGGTTAGATCGATTGCTATCATTTTTCTCGATAAACCATGTCCTGTGTCATGAACATGGCTCATTTTATAAAACTTCCCAAACTTATGATAATTACTCTTTTCGGATTTATGGCGGGAGGAGTCATTATGAATAGTATGATTATGGAACTCCCCCGGGAGAATGAAGGAAAGTTTCCCCCTTTTTTACTTGGCGCAATTATTTATTCAGGGATACTCCTGATCTGCGCATAAGAAAGGAGCATTTTCATTATTATGTATATTTTTCTTGGATCCATTATAGATAATATTGCCGCACGACTTACGGGACCTATAAACTTCCGTTTTATAGTGCAGCCTCTTGTTGCAATTGCATTAGGAGTTCGCGACGGTATCATGGATGCCAGGGAAGGCACACCGCCGTTTCTCTTTGACCTGGTTTCAAAGCCACAAAACCGAAAACGACAGTTAAAAAGCACGCTTAAGAGCATACTGAATTCCGTGATAATAAGTATCGTCATTGATGGGATAGCACAGTACCTTATATTCAAACATGTTCGACCAGTGCCTGCAATTATTGTCGGGACTTTTGTCATAGCAGTTCCTTATGCGCTCGCAAGAGGTATAACGAACAGGATCATATCCTTAAAGAAAAAGAAAGTAGTGGAAAAAGAATAGAAATTCTTTATACAAGGAATTCCCAGAGATAATTTAGTAAAATGGGAAGGGCTTTCCGGTGAGTGATATGTTACGACGATTGAAAAAGTAAAGTGAGAAAAAATTAGCAAGAAAAAGGAGGCTTATCATGAACTCAGTAAAGACACAAAATGGAGTAGAAAAACTAACAACACCCATCGGGGATTTTGAGTTTGTCCTTGGAGGGTATCCAACAAAAGAAACAACTCAAAAACTTTTTGACGCCCTTGATTTTCAACGTGCGTGTAAGGCATACCTTGATTTCATGCCGGCAATGTCACTGAAGGCACTTCTCGATGGACAAAAGAGGAATTTAGGTATTAAAGAATGTTCTGACCTTGGTGTTTGCGCTAATTTGCTTGACGCCACGCCATTAGTTTTAACCGGCAATACAGAAAGTGTCTATTTTGCTACTAATCTTGATCTGAAAAAAGATGGTCCAACAGTAGTTGTGGTTCCGCCACAGGTCTTGGGCATGGCTGACGATGCCTATTTTCGATTTATTGTTGATTTTGGTATGGCCGGTCCGGACAAAGGAAAAGGAGGAAAATATCTTATTCTTCCTCCTGATTATGAAGGTGAAGTTCCTGAAGGTTATTTCGTTGCCCGTTCGCGTACATATAAGGTATGGATTATGGCGCGCGCCAGTCAAAAAATCAGCGGACTGGGCGATCAGGCTATAAAATGGTATGGAGAAAACTGTGCTGTCTATCCCTTAAAAGACGGGCACAGAAAACCCAGAGTTTTGAATGTAAGTGGTCTGCCGGGAGATACGACCCATCCTAATGATTTTCAGTTTTTTGTTAATCTTGACCGGATGATTCAGTATGAGCCGACTGAAGCATTTGAGCCGGAACAGCTCGGACTTTTAAGAGCGCTTGGCATTGAGAAGGGAAAAGAGTTTAATCCGGATGAAAGAATGAAAAACATCCTTGATACCGCGGCAAAAACAGGTCTGGGTATGGCGCGGGCTATTGCTTATCAATCGCGTGAGCCGGAAGCAAAGGTCTATCCTGATCGCAGATGGGAATATATCTTTGTTGGAGGCAGTCATGAATTTTTAAAAAACGGAGCAAGAAACCTTGACGCCCGAATCCTGTTTCATTTCACGGCGATTTGCATTACGCCGGCAATGGTAAATAAAACGGTTGGAGTGGGATCTCAATATATGGCAGCTTATATTGATGATAACGACAAATATCTTGACGGCAGCAAAACATACAAACTTCATCTGCCAAAGGATATCCCAATTAACAATTTCTGGTCTGTAACGTTATACGATCCCAAAACTCGTTCACTGCTTCAGACTGATCAGCCAAAACCAAGTGTTAACAGTTTTGATGAGCCTGAACAGAATGAAGACGGATCTTACGATATTTACTTCGGGCCAAAAGCTCCGGCGGGCAAAGAAAAGAACTGGATTCAAACCGTCCCTGGAAAAGGTTGGTTTACTTATATTCGACTATATGGCCCATTACAGCCGTTCTTTGACCAGAGCTGGAAACCGGACGATATAGTTGAGGTGAAGTAGAAGGGTAATAACAAACTGTCTAAATCCAACAAAGGTCAGTCTAACAAGATTGTCCGGCAGGTTTTGCATGCAATTATTTGGTTCGATAAAAACAAGAAGTTTTTAAAGGTGGGAATGTAGAATGAGATATCGAAAACTCAACTTTTCAACAATTATTTTTTTCACCATCTTCCTATTTACACTGTTAACAGTGTTTGTGCCTGGTGGGATTTTCTCGGGTTACCTCACGGTTCCCCCGATGGGCCACGCGCAGGAGATAAAAGCTTCAAAAACACCGGTTTCCAATCCCGCATCCCCTGCCAGGAAAGCCGGACCGGGTATTAACAGCGGCGATAAAAAGAGAGAAGTTGTATCCCCCAAAGGCGCAGTTGTTATCATCAATGGTGAGGAACTTTTCCGGATCAATTCGAGCATGGGTGAATATAGCGCCAAAAAACGCGCAATAAAAATCGGAAAAATACTGACAGATCTTGTCACATCTCCCGATACCGAGCCGGGGAAGATGCAAAGGCATATAATCTCACGCTTGCTCTTGCCGGCGAGAAGATCGTTACACAACTGGAGTTGATAATTGAAGAAATCCATCTTAAGAATGAATCGAAGCGTTCTCAAACCAGGTTTGTGGTCGGAATTGCCGGTCTTGTATTAATAATCCTGATAATTATCATGTTAAGAATAATTGGGGGTAAGTTATCCAGAAAACTTGATTCCATCAAAAAGACGAAAATCAAATCCTTAAATATTCAGAAAATCCAGATTCTCTCCAAGGAAGGCATTGTCAGCTTTTTTGTGTATGCTTACTATGCCTTCTCAATTATTTTCATACTTTCGCTGTTTTCATTTTACTTTAATCATTTCCTCACCTATTTCCCGGGTACTGAGGCGATACGCTCCCTCTTTTACAAGTATCCACTTGCCTATATCAAGCAATTTGGCATATCTATCATTACCTATATTCCCCGCCTTATATTTATTATTATTTCCATCATATTTTTCCGGTTTTTGCTAAGTATTACCGATCGTATCTTCGAGTCTTTAGAAAAGGGAACGATCATGCTCTCCGGTTTCCACAAAGAATACCTCGGTGTTACAAAAAAAATTGTGAAGTTCCTTATCTACTTCTTCACTCTGGTTCTCATTGCTCCCAACCTTCCGGGCTATAATTCACCTGTTTTTAAGGGACTGTCAATTGTTACGGTTATTGCTGTATCTCTCGGATCCAGTTCTTTTTTCACTAATATTCTTGCCGGGCTATCAATCATATATTCTCGCTTCTTCAAAGTTGGAGATTACATAAAAATCGGGAATGAAGCCGGAGAGGTTATAGAAATAACACTGATGACAACAAAACTTCGAACCCCGACAAAACAAGATGTATCAATACCCAATTCGATCGTTTTAAAGAACTCTGTCATCAATTATTCAAGCCCGATTCCCGAGGAAAAAGGAACAATACTTCACACCACAATAACCATCGGCTATGATATACCAGGCGATAAAATAGAAGAGCTCTGCCTGTCGGCAATTGAAGATACCGACAACCTGTTGAAAGAACCAAAACCATTTGTTTTGGAAAAAAGCCTGGATGATTTTTATGTCACTTATCAAATATGTGCCTATACAGACAATCCCCAGTTGATGAGAACCACATATTCGGATCTCCACTCAAACATTCGCAAACAGTTTAATAAAGCAGGAGTTGAAATTATGTCACCCCATTACTCTGCACTGCGGGACGGTACTGGAGTTACAATACCAAAACAGCAAGCTTAACAGGGACATCAAGCCAAGTGTTTATTCAGACCCATCACTGCAGGAGAGGCTTCCAGCCTCGATAAACGGATAACTGTAGGAGGGGTTTCCCAACCCCGATAAACGGATAACTGTGGGAGAGGCTTCCAGCCTCGATTGTCGCGGCAAGATGCCACTCCTGCAAGGAAGGACTGAATGCTTACTTTTAAGGTATTTAAGACAACACCACAATTTATTGTGGTGAATTGAGTGTAAACCCCGCCACTACAACGTCCTAACCACTTCAGTGGTTTATCTCATAAAGAAACCGTTGAAACGGTTAAATTGGAGGTGGAGGTAGGTTTTATAGGCTTCTAACCACCCGATTGAAATCGGGTGTTGTCTTAA
>JAIORV010000147.1 GCA_021107945.1 Vulcanimicrobiota bacterium
AAGCCATTCTCTCTCCACCACAATAAATTGTGGTGTTGTTCTAAAAAACAATTGCTGTGTTGTTCTAAAATTAATAGTTGCATTATTGTTAATGCACTCTAAATATCACATCCATTTCCAAATAAATGTATATAAAGATTAGACCCCAATAGGGGGCAGATCTGAATAATTGCAATTTGACAGCTATTCAGACCTTCCCCTGCAGGGGAGGCTTCCAACCTCGATGTTATAACTTTTCCAGGCTAATCGGGGACCAACCTCTATCCAACACGGCGCGGGAGGCTGAATAGCGTCTTGACAGGTAATATAAATGTAGTTACGATGTATGTATGATAATTGAATGGGATGAAGAAAATAATCGAAAGAGTCAGACAGAATACGGCATTTGAAGAAAAATTCAAAAACTTCGAGGAGAATGCCAGGAGTGGCGAAAAGGTATATAAGACCATAGAATAGATAAAAGCATACCGGGCTATATTGAAATGAAAAATGAATATGAGCCCCGGTTTGGGATCTTTTCATTATGTTTAAATGTTTAATTATCGGAAGACGTACACATAAAAGCTGATGGTACATATTAAATAACACGGGAGGTTAACTTGACGACAGTCGGAAGAGTATTGAAAAATTTCTTTTTCCTTACACTGGGGGAAATTTTGTATCGCGTCGCCGCCGTTATATTCTCCGTATATCTGGCGAGAACACTGGGTCCGTCTCTCTTTGGAACGATAAACTGGGTCGCCGCCATTGTCGCATACCTTTCTATTTTCATAAACTTCGGCTTCAATACTCTCGGCGTCAGGATGATCTCGACAGACCCCGGGAAGAACAAGTCGCTTCCCGGCAAAATAATCTCCATCAGGCTCGGATTATGGCTTATTGGAAGCTTGATTCTCACCGCATTTGCATTTTTTGGAACAAGAGATTTTACAATCCGTTGGCTCATTGTCCTCTATTGCATTGCCACTCTCCCATACTCGTTGTTCCTGGAATGGTGGTTTCAGGGAATCGAGAAGATGGAGTATATCGCAATCGGCAAGGTTCTAAGCGGAATAGTCTCAACTTCCCTGGTTATTTTACTGGTAAAGGGACCGGAGCAAATACTTCTTGTCCCCTGGGCTCAATTTGCCGGAAACGGGATCCTGGCGTTTTCGATGATGATTACCGCAATAATTATTTATAAGAACATGAAGCTTTCTTTTAAAAAATCAGATGTGATCTCACTCCTGAAAAAAGCCGCCCCGTTTACGGGGATTATTATTGCACTTCAACTTTTCTT
Organism: Vulcanimicrobiota bacterium; assembly: GCA_021107945.1. GTDB lineage: Bacteria > Vulcanimicrobiota > JAJTBE01 > JAJTBE01 > JAJTBE01 > JAIORV01. The sequence continues at coordinate 1,280 of JAIORV010000147.1, forward strand.
AAACGCAGATATAATTCTCATAGGAATTATGAAGGACAAGACCCAGGTGGGATATTACAATGCCGCTTACAAATTCGTCTGGCTTTTTGTATTTATCGGGGGATTCTTTTTCCAGGCGATATTTCCCCTTATACCCCAATATTACAAGGAAAACCGCGAGAAGCTCAAGATGTTGCTTAAAAAGACCGGTAAGATCATGCTTCTTCTGGGAATTCCCATATCGCTTTGTATGACTATAATTGCAAAACCGTTGATATTACTTGTTTTTGGAGAGGAATACGCCCCCTCAATTCCAATTCTTCAGGTTCTTATATGGAATGTTTTATTAATATTTGTTAATAACGTATATGCATGGGGACTTCTTGGAACGGGAGGGGAAAAGGTTTATTTTCATATAGTGGTCGGACAGTTGGGAACAAACATTTTGCTGAATATTTTGCTTATACCGAAATTCGGTGCGATTGGAGCATCAGCGGCGACCCTTGCAGGTGAAGCAGTCGGTTTGTTTTTCTACATGAGAGAATTCTCAAAAGTTGAAAAAATAAATTTAGGAGATTCTATATTAAAGCCTGTTATTGCAAGTGTTTTAACGGCGGCATTTCTTTATTATCTCTCCGGTATCCCTGTTTATTATACCGCCCCGGTGGCAATTGTTATATATTTTGCATTAATCATCGCCATAAAAGGCATCACGAGGGATGAGATAAATATTATAATAAACAGCATCAAGCTAAAGTTGAACATAAAATGACAGAAATGATGTAGATTCTCCCGGATGCAAAGAGAAAGAGTAAAATGCTCTGCTGACTTCCCTGCGCAGGTATGCGATAGGACGAATGTTGATATTGAGGTTGTGGGGGGCGTGAGCGGGTTCTTCAAAGGCAATAAAGCATCACGCCTCAATCTCAATCCCCCCCGGCGGCATGTGATATCCTTCGTTTCCACTGATATGCTCAATGAAGGAATCTTCTTTCATTTCTGTATCCGTATCTTTTCTTTCTCCCTCAAGTTCTTTGTCAGCAAGGTCTTTTTCTTTTCCATAAGCTTCACCAAGCTTTACAAGGAACATAGGGGGAATAAAATAGAGGAGCTTTGACTCCGCGCTGGGATCCGGCCTGTCCATCTCGATACAAATAAGTCCACCTTTCTTAAGGGGAAGCATTCTGTCTTCTTCTATACCTGTAATTATCTCCGTCGCCATCTCGCCGAGGGAAGGAGCATGTCCGACACACAAAACTCTCTCAAGATCCCCCTGAAATGCGATTGATTCCAAAAGCTCCTCAAGGTTTGTGGGCGGGGCGAGTGAATCGAGAGTAATGATCTTATCCTCACAATTAAATATTTTCCCAAAAACCCCGGCAGTCTGGACTGCTCTTACAAGTGGACTTGTAAATATTATATCGAATCCATCTACAAACTGTTTTAATCCGAGGGCCTCCTTTGCAAGTTGTATTATTCCGTATTCCGTAAGCTTTCTTTCGTAGTCTGCCCTTTGTGTTTTAAAAAGGGCAATCTCCGTATCGCCATGACGAAGAAAGTAGAGCTCCATTTAATTGACCCCCTAATAATGTAAGTTGAGAATAGATTAACGATTACTTGAAACTTCTTTTTAAATATTTTCTTTCCTCCCGGAAAGAATTATCTATGTTTGATATTATTGATCCTCTCAAACAACTCATCGGCAATTTTCCTGTGTCCCTCTATTGTAGGGTGCATATCGTCAACAAATATCTCATCGGAATATTTGTTTTTCCACTTATTGAAAAGATCCACAAACTCACCGCCGTAATCCCCGGTCTCTTCTTTCATAATTTCCCGGTATGATCTCAGGCGGGGGAAATTGTGGAAGCTCTCTTTTATGGGAAGCGATATTACAATCACCCTGACTCCCCTCTTGCCCGCTTCCTCAAGGAAATATTTATAAATCTCCCTAAAATGCTCCGGTGAGACCCTGGACTTACCCTTGCGGGGATCGTGGTGGATATCGTCCTCGGGGTTGATCCTTGCTGATGTGAGTTTCTCCTTCAGAAAAACATAAAGCCTGCTCCTGTAAAGTATTTTCAAGAAGGGGAGAAACCCGGCGAAGGCAGTTCTCTCTCTGTCCTCAACGGGCTCAACAAAGGGATCGTTGTTGAAGGCGATGACGAGAAAATCGGGGGAAAACCCCCATCCCTTTTCTTTCATGAATTGCGAACCCTGGAAAGATGAATAACCGCTTACCGCGGCGTTTACTACCCTTATGTCTTCCCCCGGGTATTCTTTTTTCAGCTTCTCTTCAAGAAAACAAGCAAAATTCTCATTGTCGCCAAACGGATATCCGAATGCCGTTGAATCACCTATTATCATAATCCTGGTCTGCCCGGCGGGTTTCTCCATGTTTATCTCTTTTCCCCGAAACCCATGGGAGTTCGTGCTAACCCGGTACTTTCCGGCGGGATCCCTTGCATTTTTTAATTCCGGGGTCAATTCCCAGAGAAGTGTCGGCGAATGCCGGTGTATCCTGGGGTGAAATGCCGCCAATACGTAAAGTGATATCTCAGCCCCGGTGATTATTATCAAAACCGACGCCAGGATAAAAAGAGCTTTTTTCCATCCCCTGACCTTGAGAAATATATAATAATCCACCATCATATATATTGTGGAGAGGGTTAATACCGCAAGAATAACGGCAAGCCCGGACTCCTCGTTGTAACTTATCTCGGAACCGGGCGATTCAAGTACGATCCAGGCATAGAGAAACAAACCGACAGATGCAATGCAAGAAATGACAAACATATAAAAATATGCTTTTTTCCACCAGGATGTGGGTGCGGGTTTTGATTTAGATGTGGGAATATGGGTCATTTTTGCTGATTTCCTGACTTTGTTTAGTGCCTATTCACCGCAGAGTTCGCAGAGAACGCAGAGTTTCTAATGAATTTGTAATACTTCTCGAAAAAAGCATAAGCTGTTTTTCAAAAATAATGTCTTGTTATTTGGGCGGCGAGACGCCGCCCCCACCGTTATAACAATGTCGGCCCCTACCACTATAACAATGTCGGTGGCTGCGGCGTTTCGCCGCAGAAGAAATGGACTTCATTACGGGGAAGCCACTGAAGTGGCTAAAAAGTAAAGGGCGTGGGGTTCCTTTCTTCCCCCGGTTGAAACCGGGGGTTATTCTCATGGGAGGTTTAAAAACCTCCGCTACCATGAATGGAAGTGGGAAACGAGAAGTGGGAAACGAGAAGTAGGAAATGGGAGGTGGGAAATGGGAGGTGGGAAACAAGATCCGGCCTTCGGCCTTCGACCTCCGACCTCCGACCTCCGACTTCTGACTTCTGACTTCCGCCATCCGCCATCCGGGCTCCGTTATCCGTTCCTCTTTTCCTTATTTCCTCATTTCCTTAGAGGTAAAACTCATGTTTTTCTTAGAGGTAAAATTCCTCATTTCCTTACCGTTGTTTTATGGTAGCTTCCACAAGGTACATTCCGTCTTTTTTTAATCCGAGATAATGAAATTTGTTCGGGGAATCAAATATAATTTTCGCTCCATTGATGAGTACTACAGCAACGTATTTACCGCCTTCGACGCCGTCTATAGCTACGCACATGTCCGCGCCCACTAAAGCCACATATGCCAGCTTTTTGCTGTCGGGACTGAAGAAGAATGAGCCCTGCTCTATCCCGAGATGTTTTTTCTTCTCCTTACCGTCAATTACGGCAAAACAATTCTTTCCGTTTCCGGCGCCATAAGCCAATCGTTTTCCGTCTTTGCTAAATTTGACAGTTCCCGGTATCACCGTTTTATATTTCTTTGGAATCTTCCCATCAATAACCACAAATTGATGCTTTTCAGCTTTTGCGGCATAGACCATCTTTCCGTCCTTATTAAAAATTGGAGTGCCTTTCATTACTCCTTTGTATTCATCGCTTGCCTTTCCGTCCACGATAATTCTCCATTTACCATCCTGAATTGCTCCATATACTACATGCTTACTATCGGGGCTAAAACGCGGCGAATCTCCCATAATATTCTCCCAGCTTTTGCCCTCTTTACCGTCAACTACTATTAATCTTTTTTTGTCCAATTGCGCCGCATAGCCTACCCTCTTTCCGTCGGGGCTGAATTTGAGGCTGTCGGTGGCAATATCGTCATATTTTTTCATTTCCTTGCCATCAACAACAATGAATCTCTTGCCCTCTACCTGCGCTCCGAATATAACCCTCTTGCCGTCGGGACTGAACAGAGGAAATCCCGGCATTATGGCATCGTATTTATTTCCTTCTTTTCCATCAATAACGACAAAGAATTTATCTCCCACCTTTGCGGAATAAGCGGTTCTCTTGCCGTCGGAGCTAAAAAAGTTATCATCAATCCTTACCCCTTCATACTTTGCCCATTCCTTTCCATCCAGCACGACAAAGAATTTCCCTTCACTCTTGGCGGAATATGCAATCCTCCTGCTATCGGGACTGAATAGAATATTTCCCACGGAATCATATTTTTTGCCTTCCTTATCGTCCAATACGAGGAACCACTTGTCGCCGTCACCTGCGGCATATGCAAGTTTTTTGCTGTCCGGACTGAAAGTCAATCCTTTTTTTCTTATGGAGCTATATTTCTTGCCTTCTTTTCCATCCACCACAACAACCCATTGCGTTCCATCTTTCGCCGCGTACGCTACATGCTTGCTATCCTTCGAAAATATGGGTGTACCCGGTAATATTTCATCATATTTCTTCCCTTTTTTACCGTCAACAACGACATACTTTTTCTCTAAGTCTTTTACGGCACAGGCTACTCGTTTTAAATCCGGGCTTATGGCGAGGGTATCCCTTATCCATGTATCAAAGTTAATTTTTGCGATATTTTTCTCGTTTTCTTCGATTATAAAAGCAGCAGGCTCCGCCCCGGAAAATTTGACAGTAAAGATAATAAAAATTATTAAAATTATAAATAAATTTTTGCGGTACATATTTCCACCTCTCAAACTAAAAAATCGGTTCAACTTCCCTTTTGTTCCATCGATTCAGCTATATGGTATAATTTACTTATTGATCCGAGCAAATGCTCTTCGTTTCCGGTTATTGTAATTGCCCTGTCAAAGTCTATGGTTTCCGGTAAAAATGTAATGAAGGAGTTTTGATTTGCTTCCCCTCTGGCATATGTTTTAAAAAGCTCGTCTAACTCATTGAGAACTTTTTCATCGAAAGCTTTTCTTTTTAACAGATCCTCTTTCGAGCATGTCTCATTTTCGATAATAAATCTTTGCAGACTTGGATTATCTCCCGGGCTGTATTCTATCTCAATTTTTCTCACAACATATGCTTTCTGTGATATTTTTATCCTGACGTAATTTAAGATCAGGCCTTTTTCATATTTGTCATATCCTGTGATTTCGATGTTTCTTTCATTGCTATAGCCCATAATCCTCGGGACGAGCTTTCCACTTCCCGAGCTTGGAGAGATAACCTGCAGATCAAGTTTCTTCGCCACATTATAGAAAGTTTTGGCTTCTAACCCTTTCAGAGATTTCAACACCCAGGCGAATAAGAATGTAAATAGCAATATTGCTATTCCCAGAAATATTACGGCATGTGGAGTATTTTCGAACCATGTTTTAAATTGCTCGACCATATTACATCACCATCAACCTTCAATTATTGTATATATTCACCGCATAGAATGACAAGTATTCCGGGAATCCAATAGTTAGCAATTATTTATCAGCGATTATAATTCCGAGAATTTCTTAGCTTTTTCAAGCCAGTAATCCTTCTTGCGAGATTCAACGGCGTACTGCGACTCAATCTCTGCCACCGCTCTCTTGTAAGCGTCTTCCGCCCCACTTTTATTTCCTCTCAGTCTAAAAGCGGCGATTTCATATGTAAATACCCTCGGATCATTACCCATGGATTCGGTCTTTTTCAGTTCGCTAATTGCATCTTCAAGTAGTGTGCCCGAAGCCATTCCACGGTATGCAATATATGCTTCCACCCTTGCAATTGCAAGCATAAGGTAGTTTTCGATATTCGCATTACCCGACGAGTAACTGATACTTTCCTTAAAGTTGTCAATAGCCCTATAGAAGCTATTTTTCCTGTCTGCCCCGAATTGGTTTCTTATGTCGAGGGGATCCAGTGCGAAATCAAGGTCACACAGTCCCATGTAATACATGGCCTTGTAATCCACGCCTCGTTTCTTCTTCAACCTATCGAGATCACCAATAGCCTGTTTGCGGTATTTCAACACCTCTTCAAGCTCAGTGGGCGTCAGTTCGCCGGGAATATCCCATTGTTTCCTCAACCTGACGAAGTGGGACACCTCATATTTACATCGCGCTGAATTAAATCGAGATTGGTCAAACATTCCTTCAGGGAAAGCAAGTGCTTTTCCACTTTTATTAAATTGATTAATAGCTTTTTTGAAATAATAAGAATATGCCCTGTATTCGGATTTCTTCCCATAAGTTATCCCCGTTGCATATCCATTATTTACCCTGTGATATGCCTGGTTCATAAAATAGAGTCCAGACATATAGTTAAACCAGGACAATCCTGATCGGAAAAATATAATCAAAACCAGTATCGAAGCGGCAATAATAATACTTTTTGTATTTCTCTTTATTCCTTTAGGCACTTTTATTACTACGGTTTTTGCTTCAACACATTTCTCTCTGAGACCATCCACTTTTTGAACGAAATCGAAATATACACCCTCAGATTTAACCTTATCGCAGAATTTTATTGCCTCTTCAAATTCTCCTATTTCAAAAAGGTTTTTGGCGAAATCGTACCAGAGATATGTATTCTTTGGTACTCCCTTTAGAAATCTCTCCATATTGTCAATTTCAAGATTGACATCCCTGGCGCTGGCGTAATACCTTGCGGCCTGCCTATAATCCCTCATCATATAGAAAGTCGCCGCAAGTCCTATGAAACCCCTTGGATCATTCTCGTAAATTGCCGCCGCTTTCTGAAAATATCGAATCGCCTCTCCGAAATATTGTGCCTCGACCAGTTGGTATCCGTCTTTGAGAAAGTCGGAAAGATTTGTCGTATCGGATAGATCGCTGAGTTTCGGCAAAGGCTTCTTTGAAACAGGAGTTTTTCTGTGTAACAGGCCTTTCCTCTTTGGAGCCACCTCCCTTTCGGGAGCTATCTCCACTACGGCTTCCTGTTTCTCTGTGGAAGAAAGAAGGTCGATTGGCTCCTCGATCTCCACTTCCCTGACAGCTTCCGGAACCGCTTCCTCCATAACAGGAAGTATTTCAGCCTCTGGAATCACCTCGCGCTTTTTCTCAAGAAGTCCCAGTGAAAAAGCAACATCTATGAGACGGTCCCCATCTTCATAATAGCTGATAACATTACCGATGACAAAATCGAGAGAATCTCTGGTCAGAACTGAAATTTTGAGCAGGGAACGGTAATATTGTGAAAATTCATCCTTTTCAAATTCACTCCTGTTTGACATCAATCGTTCGAAGAATTCCCGCAAAAGCTCAAGTTTAAGACTCTGATCTTCTATAGTGCCATAATATTGAAACGACTTTTTTAGGTCAATCTTTACCGAATGAAGAAGAGTATCGCGAAGGAATTCTGATGATATTTCCTTTATTCTTCTATGTTTAATACGATCCTGATACTCCATAATGGATTCAATGTCTCCGCTCTCGGCAAACCCGCCGAACAACGAGCGATATATCTCGCCCTGTGAATCCTTGTCAAGTTGCGATGACTCTGCAAGTATCCGATTGATCTGTGATTTGACCCATTCCTTTCGCCCACACCGGGGAAGAACTCCCGCCATAGAGCTCAGAACAAGGCATTTATCTCTTCCCGTGTAATCTTTCAATTCCCGGTTGAAAACCCTTTCGGACATATTGTCCTGCCAGGCAGTATCTTTTGAGGAGAAAGGAATCTTTAACATCTCTCCGAGAAGTATCGACTTTACTTTCCTGTCCTTGAGTTTTCCGTATGCTTTGTCAATCTGTTTATATGCGTCCTGCCCCCATTTTTCAGCACCAATATTGAAGAAGTTGGAAGAAATAATAGCCATTGCTCTGACACGATATCTTCCCTGTTTGATTTTCTTGATGATTTTTACCACGCGGTCAAGAATCTGCCTTAACACTCTTCCCCCGGGTAAATCCTTTATTCCTTCCGAGATAGCTTTAATAGACTTTATTCTGTCTTCGTCATCCCCGATATTTTCTATTACCTGACCTATTCTTTCAATTATCAGGTTTTGAGGATCCGCAAATTTAATCTCCTGCAATCGAGAAAATGTCCCCTTGATAAACTCGTTAAGTACTTTCGGTGACATCCCGGATGCGCCGTCGAGAATCAAATTGGATGCCTGTGTCATCCATTTCGACGCTTTAAGATCCCATATTGAAATAATCGCCTGCGAGAGTACGTCTGCCTTGGTTTTTCCGTCGGCCTCATCGTCAAGAGATGTCGCAACGGTGATACATCTCTCCCACATATTCCTTGAAAGCTTCTTTTCGTTAATCTCAAAGAAACTACGGGCAAGTCGCAAAAATCCGAGGGTTTTACTTCTCCTGCTCATGAAATTTTCCACCAGGATGATTAACCTGGAATAATATTCCTTAAGTGTTTCACGGTCTTCCAGGGCTTTCAGACTGTCTGTAATGCCCAGGAATACTTCCAGCTTCTTTTTTTCAGGAGCAATAAAATCAAGGCGGTTGAGTAATTTTTCATAAATTTCTACCGCCCAGTCCTCCCGGGCGAATTGCGATATCCCCCGGCATAACCCGGCCATAATTCCCCCGAGGGCTTCCGGAGCTTTTTCCTCTTTCAAAGGTATAAGCGAGAGAGCTTTCTTGTAAAGCTCAATCCCCCATTCCTCTTCACCCGCATTGAGTACTCCCCCCATGAGGGCGGACATAACCCTGTAGGCTTGTTTTTTCTCCTCGAGGTTTTCCGCAATGTAAATCAGCTTCCCAATCAATCTCTCTCTTTGTATCCGGTCTTCAATGCGGGTTACTCCCCTTACAACCCCCATAAGGGCGGTGGATTGCGCTTTGGATGAACGGCAATCCCTGATTACAATCTCCAGGTGATCATAAATTTTATAAACTTCATCGGCTTCCAGATTATTAATTTTTCCACCAATTGCGGCATAAACCCCGGATTTCGCATTTTCATCCTCAAGCTCCGCAACCTTGGCAATTATAGCACTGAGCAGAATCTCCCTTCCATAGACCTTGTCTTCCGCCAGGCAATTTGCAGTACCCGCAAGGACATCGGCAAGAGATTTTTCACTATCGAAGCCTGATATTTCCGATGTGAGGTCGATAAATCCCTGAAGATACTCGAGATATACTTCATCGGGTAAATTATGTGATTTGCACAATCCCTCCCCGACCGCTTTGAGGGTTGCCGCCTTTTCCGCGGGCGACTTGAGATCCAGGATCAGGTTTGAGACAACCGTCATAACATTTTCATACTCATCCTCTTCCCGGAGTATTTTCATGTTGGGAGCGATTTGTTGTATCGCTTTTGAGGCCGAGTCAACAGGTAATTCATCAATATATTCCGTGAAAGTGGTTGAATAAATATGAAGTATTTTCGCATCTTCATCCGAATCGGTGAGAACCTCGGATATGCCTATCATGACCTTTGTTTGTTGAGCGGTATCCTCAAGCGTCTCCGCTAATCCGAAAATCTTCTCAAGTAAATCCGCTCTCCTGTCAGGGTCTTCAAGGAATATGAGCGATCTTGCAATTTCCTGGAGAATGTCCGCTTTCTCATCAGGAATCATCAGTTTTGAAGCTCTCTCTATAACGTCCTCAAACAGCTCAATCGCCCAATCCTGATTGCCGATGGTTGCAATTCTACCGGCCATATTCGCCTCAAGACTGAAGCGCAAGACCGAGTAATCGCCCATCTCCTCCAATTCCCCGAGGATATCCCGCCGCAATATATCCTCGCATCTGACGAGATCAACTTCTTTGAATACCTGCGCCAATTCTGCAAGGGTTGTATATTTGATCTTCTCGTCGTCGAGATTCCTTGCTTCATAGATCAGGTTCTCAAAAAATTGTCTCTTTTTTATTTCATCATCAAGACCGATGATAATTCTACCAAATTCGACTATGAACTTGCTCTTGAGACTCTCGTCGGAGATCTTGCGAAGCTGCATTGATATACCCGTTGCAATTTTAAGGATGAGATCAGGATATCCCGCAAGTATCCCTGCAAGTCTTGAATAATAACGGACAACCCGCTCCTCGCCGACGCCGGTTTTCAGGATGTCCAATCCCTCAGCTATTCCCATCTCAATCAAAGTCTCTGTGATCTTGAAGATGAGATCCTCATCTTCTTCTGAGAAAGTCGCCCCGGGGATAACAAGGGCTTCATCCAGGATTTCCATCGTTTTGAGGAAATCGTCACTTCTGGCAATAAGCCAGGTGATAAAAAGCATCTGCTTATACTTGAAGGGTCGATCCTGGATTTTCCTGACAATGTCCAGGGCTTCGGTGAAATTCCCCTCAGTGGACTGGGTGACAATCATTGAAAGTCCGCCCTTTATTCCACCGCTCTGGATATCATCAAAAAGAAAACCATATTTCACGAGGGCGCTTATGTCATCGGACTTGATTGCGGCATCTATGGCAAGTTTCAGACTCTCAAGTATCGAGGGAACACCGAGTCTCAGTCCTTGCTCCATCCTGAACCGGTCATTGCCGAGGGCTTCAAAAAGCCTGGAATAATCGCCGGTCAGATTCCCCAGCATATAATAATGATGTGGAAGATATTTCAACGCATTGAGACCCAGCTCTTTGCTGTCCAGGATATACTGATCCCTGTGGGGCTTTCTTATCTCGTAAAAGTCTATAATTTTTTCATGAAATTTTATTAAATCTTTATGTGTGAAAGTGTTAGAAAACACCTGCCGCAATAAGTTATTACAAGGAGAATAGAGGTTATCCTCAAAAATGAGAAATTTATTTAACGAACGGCGGTTTTTCATTATCCTGTAAATGTCAGTCTTGAATATACTTGCAAGATTGTCATCATTTACCGGGTGGTTTATCATCAGTAAGACACCCAGTAAGTCGTAAGGAAATGTTCCTTCGGTAATACCGGGAGTTTCAACAGGGGTATAAAGAGGCATAAGCACGCTTATTCGATAGTATTCATCCTGGAGGAGGTATTCTCTCCACCGGGAGATGTCCATTTCCGGAGGTTTCTCCTCAAAACAAAGAATACCCCGGGGAGTAAATTGATTACATATAATACCGTCCGTAAGCATCTTGAGTATCAGCGGCTCACCCGCAAGAGATGACCAGTGGATCCTGTTAATTATATCCTGCGGTCTTTTTTCTTTTTCAAATGAAAGTCCGGCCTTCTTCAAAAACTTCCCGGATTCTTCCAGTGTAAAACTCTTCAGGGGACAATTTTTGAATCTGTATATTATTCCCTCTCCGAAAGGCAGCTCAACATTCAAATTTCCGTCATCTTCTGAAATTCCAACAGAAATAATTCCTACTACATTATCGGGAAGACTTGAGGGCAATATATCCAAAATTTCGCCGGGTTCCTGCGAGTCATCAAGTCCATCGAAGACAAAAATCAGCTTTTCTTCGTTTCTCTTACAACGCGCCGCAACAGTGGCAAGCTCCTCATTAAACATATTAATAAGAGTGGGAAGATCCCGGGGAATATCTCTCCAGTGAAGATTGAATTCCCCGCTGATAACCATCAACTGTCCTATGAGACTCCTCAGTATAACGCCGGGCCTGTCCAGGCCGCCCACATTTTTGACGAAATGATAAATACATGGATTCTTTTTCTTGTCATTGACGAGTTTACACAAAAGTGCCGTCTTGCCTCTTCCGGTTTCCCCGGTAAGGATGGCATATTTACGGTTGTTCCCGACGATAAATCCCTCAATTTCCTTGTGTAGAACCTCCCGGCCGACAAAATGCTCTGCATGGGAGTTGATGAAACTGTCAAAGTTTACAATAGGTGATAAAGGCTCAACTTTTTTTGGGGGCGCATCCCCGCGAAGTCTGTTTAATATTTCAATGACATCCGGGGCAAGGCCGTCTCCAGGTTCTTCGATCCTTATCTCTCTTGAAGACAGGTAATCCATATAGGAGCATCCATTAACAGAAGCGCGGTGAAGAAAAAGCAGAGTTTCCGGAGATCCTCCTGAACTTACCTTCAAAGATACGAATGGATGTAATTCAACGAAACTGTCCCCGCCGACCTTAAGGACCGCTTTATGCAGGTATTTTTCCGGAATATCCATATTGCCTGACTTAATATCCGTTCCCCTCGCAACAGAACAACTACCGGGGCTTTTCCCGTCGAGAACACATATCGGATGAGAGAGTATCGGCGCCAATTGGATTACAATATATTCAATGAGGGCAAAATAACTTTGAATTGTCCTGCCGGACGGCTCCTTCAAAAGGTAACTTCCCTGATTCAGCTCCTCCTCGATTCTGAAAAAATACATAAACACGTCAATGAGTGAAGCTTTTCTATCAACGAAATCGGGCAGGAATTTACTGTCAGGACAAACACTCAACAACTTCATCAGTCCCTCAGCCGAGGGAGATAATTCCCTGTCCACAAACTCACTGAGAATTGAGTTGATAATTCCATGCGCCCTCTTCTCGTCGGGTGAATCGAAGTAATCCAATATCATCCTGTTGATTTCTCTTGAAGAGCATTTTTTCTCATTTGAATATTTTAAATAGTCGGAAATTGTAACAAAGGAAAGGTATTTTAATATTATAGCGGGGAATCGGGAAACATCGAAAAATGAAATATCCTCTCCAAGCTTTGCGCGAATTATCAGATCTTTATAAAGAAGAGATATGGGAAATGGAAAGGAGTTAATTAATTCTATCCTCTTTTTCATCATTTCACTGGAATCTTCAGTTAATAAAGCTGTCTTGCCTTTGCCTGTGCTCAAGTTTCATTTCTCCCTGATTATTATAGGTCTTCAGACTTCCCTATATGTAGTGCCTATACAAAATAGAATCACAACATGTTGGCGGGTCTAAAGACCCGCGCTACGTGTCGAGAATCACAACATGCTTGCGGGTTTAAAAACCCGCGCTACGTGTTGAGTCCTACAGGCTCTTTATATATTGGGCGAATGCCGGTATAAAAAGCCCGTATTTAATGATATTCTTTTCCGGTTCTGTTTTGATAACCGGGTACATTTCCTTTAAATGCCTGAGGATAACCGGCGCATATATCTCCAGGTCGGAGGCCATCGCTTGAAGTGTGGAAGGCTTTTCCGCCGCTGCAAGGTATCGATAGACCTGCTCCCTTACCGGGTGAAAGAAATTATACCTGAAAAGCAAATCATTGAAACACCGCCTGATCGACTCAGGTAAATCACCTTCAGCTTTTTCGGTTTCATTGATTGCCCGGAAAATATAACCTGCGTTTCCTCCATAATATCTGACCTGTTTCTGGATTTGTTCGTAGTCAATTTCGGATTCCCCTGATAATGTCTCTTCCGATTTTAATTTAATACACGGTATATTGATTCTCGAATCGAAACGCAAAGGATAATCGCCGGTTCTTGCTGTGAAAATAATATAAAGATTCCTCGGAAAATCCATCTGAAGGTATTCGTCTATACTAACTCTCTCGCCTGGCGCAGGCTTTCTGGCGACATCAACAGAATCAATGGCAAGTATCGCTTTCTTTTGGGATTTTACAAACGCCGAGAGGACTTTCTTCCTGAATTGATGCCAGCCCGCCCCACTGAAATCGGGTTTCAGCGGATTATCGAGAATATTGTTCAGATGCGTATAGAGAAACCTTGTAAATATCGTTGTTGAATTCAGAATACTGTAGTCTTTCAGGTAATACTTGATGATATGAAACTGATCGGGATCGACGAATTTTTCAAGCCTTGAAATGAGCATTGTCTTGCCGGCTCCCGGGTGACCCTCGACAAGTATTCTCCGACAAGTTGGCTCTGCAAGTAATTTTTCAAGTTTTTCGCTAATTTCAGGAAAAGGCGGATCCGGCGGAAAGGTTTCTTCGATTTTTGAAAAGTCAGGATTACCCGCCAGAATATTCTGGTATTCCTTGACAACTCCGGCAATTCCGGGGGTTCTGACAAATTTCCTGTATGACTCCTGGTCTTTTTTTAAATCAAAAAACCTGATTCCCCCGGGCTCGGTTGAAGGCACGATAAACGGTGACAATGCAAGGATTTTCTCCCCATTCCGATTATAAAGGATTACGTCCCCTACATTTAAATCGGATTCTTTTTCCAGCTTAACAGGCCCGTCCTCTCCTTTAAGGAGAAAAAGACCGTCTTCTCTTCTGAATATTATTGGGTATTCCGCCAGGAAGCTTATGTTTTCCAATAGACTCAGAAGATTTGCCTTGTATCCGGCGGCTTCCCTTTTATCTAAAGGAAAATAATTGATTTGAGCCCTTTTCGCTAATTTTTCCAGTCTTATCTGAAGGTCCTCGTCGGCTGATATATTTGAGCTGTATAGGGAGATAAGTTCGGGTATTGATGTCTTTTCCCGGATAACATTTAAAAGACCCCTGACAGTCTGAATCCATTTCTCGGTATTCATGGATCGTATTGTTGATATCAGCAGGAGATTATGCTTGTTGGAAGGCGCGTCCAGCCTGAAATAATCGGCAAGTACCAGATGTCCGATAAATGCCCATATATAATTATAGCAATTCAGTATGTCCTGACATAAATTGTCTGTCTTCTTATCGAATATTTTCCTTGCCAACCGAATAATGGGAGTGGGATATTCAGACAGAATATGTTTATTTAATCCTTCGTGTATCCCGATACTTTTAGTCATCGTTTACTTCCTGAAATACAATCTGATTTTGGCAACTATTCACCGCAGATAACACTGAAACAAGTTCAGTGCAGGCGCGGAGTTTTAATGAAGTTAACACTTCAGACAATTATAAATTCCATGAAACTTGGATAGAGGCTAGTCTCCCGACAAGCCTAAAACTATATAAAATCGAGGCTTAGAAATTCTTCCCACGAGGGGACTGAATAGTTACCTGATTTTATTATAGATTATAGAATTTCAGGGATTGTCCTTCTGCCATACTATATACTCTTTATAAAGAAAACAAAATGTTAACATGTTGTTAACAGGTCATGGCTTTACTTTTACTGGAGGGGTTGTTATACTAAAAACAGGCGAGGTTTGTTTGCATTTGAGTTTGTTGATAATAATGCCCGAAGGAGGCAGAATTAATGAATATAGGAAGAATCGGCCGTAATAAATTGGTAAGAAATGCTCAGCATGTGGGAGTTCAAAGACAGGCTGTTCGCAAAAAAGATCTGAAGAGTAGCAAGGATGAAGAAGAAATCAAGACTCAACGTGATTCAGTAAGTCTTTCTGATCAGGCCAAAAAAGGAGAAAAAGCAGGGGAAACCACGGGAATGTCCGGGCGAAAAGGAAAGAAAACGTCAGCTAAAGATAAAAAGGCGATTTCTGACCAGAAAGAAGCTGATGCCGGACAAAAAGTTGACGAGTTGGGACAGAAAATTGAAGACACAAAAGCAAAGCAAGAAGAGCTTCCGGAAACTGCAGGCCAACCCCTCGGAGAAGAGGGAGAGCCGGAGTTTCCACCCGGTGTGATGCCCGGCGATGGAATGGGTGGTGCATACCCACAAGACGCACAAATGATGGGACAGGACGGCACAGTACCTCCTGGAGGACAAGTACCTCCCGGTGGACAGGTTCCTCCCGGTGGAGAAACGCCACAGGTACCTCCACAATCATCACATACCGAAGCGGCAATGAAACAGCAGTCTTATCAGAACGATATGCAGCAGGCTCAGACTATTTTCACGCAAATGGCCGCTGACAGGCAAAAATGGATGGCGAAGATATGGGAAATTCTCCAGGATACTCAGACCAAGATAATGGAGATTATGCAGGGAGTCGCCGTAAGGAGAGCCCAGTCAATGGACGCCATGGCGGCAAAATGGGCCGCTTGCCTGGGAGGATACAGCTAACAACTGAATTTCTAAAATTTAATTAAAAACTTATACACATAAAATTCACATATAACAAAAGAGGCGACAGCCTCTTTTTTTTCGTTAAAACAACAAAGGTAACGAAACATATAAGGCGAAATATGAGGGATCAAAAGAATGGGAGTTGCCCTCAAAAACCATGAATTTTAATTTAATATTTAACAATAATGGAAATATCAAGAGAAGCATATTGTTTTTATGCTTCATATTATTTCTTGCGATAATTGTATTTAAACCTGTTATTGCGCAGGAAAATGGTATGAAAGCCGCTCCGTCCGGCGCACCGGCGTTGGAGAATGTCTCGCCAACTCCCACATCCGAGACAAGCACAACCCCATCTCCTCTCACACAGACTCCCGAATCAACGAAAGTGGAAGATAAGCAAGCATCAAAGCCGACAGGGAAGCAAGACAAAACTAATGTGTTCACTCTCGCCAAAAAGCTCTTTCGAAAGGGACGATTCATTCAGGCAAGGCAAATTCTCATGACTGCGAAGGTTCCCAAGAAAGATTCAAAAAGACTGGATGGATTTGTCGCTGTTACAAACTACACCGCCCCCGATTGGTATCCGGAGGATTATTCGCGGATTGAGAAATACAAGAAATACACGATACCTCTCATGCTGGATATAGTTGGTTCGGTACCGCCCCAAAAATATTCGGGAGGTCAAAAGGCATGGATAAATCTTACAAGGATTAAGTTTATGCGGTTGTCGGCTCAAATAGCTCCCAAAAAGATTGTTCCTGTCCTGATAAAATCTCTTGACGATAAGGATGTCCAGGTCAAGCTCAATGCAATAATGCTCCTGGGTGAACTGCGGGATAAGAGGGCGGTGAAGCCTCTGTTGGAGTATTTGAAGGCGGAGCATATTCCTGATTATTCCGCCGGTAATGTGGAGATGCAGATCAACATGGAAAAGCAGGCAGACGCATCTGCCATAGCGGCGATTGTCATGATCAGGGATTTTTCGATTGTGCCGGGTCTGGAAAAAAACCTTGAGAAAATCGGAGCCCCTGAATATCTGGCTTCCGCCACAATACTGACCGGTTACCGTTCCGTCAAATTTCTTGATCTTTACAGGAATCTTTTGAAAAGTGATGATCCCCCATTAAAGTTATTTGCCGCCTCTGCTTTAAAATCACTGGGCTATGATGACGGTCTTCCCGTTTTAAAAAATATGTTTGACGAGGGCGATGTAATGCAATGCCTTCAGTTTTTCGATACAATCGCCTGGTGGAGGAATGCGGATGTGGCTAAATTCTTCTCTAATTACCTGGACAAGAAAAGCACAGGCAAGAAATTCGGTTACATTCCCCTGAGCAGGCAGGGTAAATACCCGGATTTATCCCAGATAATACAGCCCGAGGAGCTGCTTTATTTAAAAATTATCCTGAAGTTGACAGACTGGAAAAAAATCACACCCCCTGTTGTTATCAAGATTATGAAAGATAAAAAAGACAATTTCAGATATATCGGAACCGAGATAATCGGGGAAGATCAATATAAGCCCGCCCTGGATTATTTCCGTAAGAATCTTGATTCCGACGACCCGCTAATGACATACTACATTATATGGGCGCTGGGCAGGATAGGAGACAAAAAATCTGCGGACAAAATAGCAAAATCACTAAACAATAAAAACACCCACGTATCTGTCGCGTCGGCATGGAGCCTTGCCGTAATGGGCGACGACAGAGGGCACAATATCGCCTTGAGAGAGCTTAAGAACCAGGATAACTCTATATCGTCAACAGCCCTGGATATTATTTACCATTTAAGAAAACCCGGTGATGTTAAAAAAATCGCCGGGATTCTTGATAAGGAGCTGTCATATTTCGACAGAATAACAGCGATTCGACTGATTGGGATTTATAAGAATCCTGAATACCTGGATAAAATCAAAGAATTAACAAAAGAGCAGTCGCTGTTTTCGTTCTATGCCTCGGAGTCCGCATACCGGATCGCCGGTGAGCCGATAAGGATGGAGCGACCGCCGGGAAACAGGGAATATTATGGAAATAATGTTTATGATGCGATGGACTATGCCCGTTATTTTCTCGTTTATTTCTCGTTGAAACCCGAAATATTCGGTAATATTGGCGGGGCGATTTACGGCGATATAACGCCGCTTTATCGTTACGGTGAATTCGGCAGGGTGGAGGATCAGTCCCCGGCAAACCCGCTTCAAAAAACAGCGAAAAATGCCTCAGGATCAACGGCCGAGCTTTTTCCGGGACAGACCGCGGTGGTTAAAGAGTTCAAGGGTAGAAAGGCATTAGTTTCATTACCCGACGGCAGAAAAGGATGGACTTTCTCCGCAGGAATGGATATAACCCGTGATGTCATATCCAAAACGAAGGAGAGAATGAGGAATGACCTGGGATGCAGGTGGGATGGTGATTTCATCAGGATAATCCAGCGGGATTATCTTGAAGCTACGAAATT
The DNA here is from genome assembly GCA_021107945.1 of Vulcanimicrobiota bacterium. Classification (GTDB taxonomy): domain Bacteria; phylum Vulcanimicrobiota; class JAJTBE01; order JAJTBE01; family JAJTBE01; genus JAIORV01. Next base: position 19,743 of record JAIORV010000147.1, read on the forward strand.
CAATGTAAAATATACAGATCCCGCCGGGGCGGACGCTTCAGTCATGGCGGAGACGGCGTTGAGCCTGGGATATCAACTCACCGGGAATATAAATGTTCCCGACAGAGCATGGGACAAGATAATAGAAAAGATAGATACCGGGAAGAAGATTATTGAAATGAAAGCCCCCGTCGGGAAAGGCAAGTGGATTTTCACATTTGACTGCTTAGGAAATCTGGAATCAATCAGCATTACAAAGTGACAACTTTACTATTTCCTCTGATTTTCAGGGCGTTTCTCGTGTCAACAATAAGTTTTGATTCCTCCAGAATTTTATCATAATCATACAAGGAATGATCCGTTGCAATAACAACGCAGTCGTATTCTCCCAGGTCGTTCAGGGATGTTGACTCGATGAAATGTCCATTGGTGGGAACGCGATGAATATGCGGGTCGTTATAATTGACATTTGCTTCCTTTCCCTGAAGAATCTCCAGAAGCTTGAGGGATGAAGACTCACGATAATCTGCAATATCTTTCTTATACGCAACTCCCAGAATCATAATTTTTGCCCCTTTGATGCATTTACCCTGTGAGGAGAGCGATTCAATTATCATCTGTGATATCTCGTATGGCATTTTTGTGTTTATCTCTCCTGCCAACTCGATAAACCTTGTGTTAAAATCGTATTCCCTCGCCTTCCAGGTCAGGTAAAAGGGATCTATGGGGATACAATGCCCACCCAACCCGGGTCCGGGATAAAATGGAAGAAATCCATATGGCTTCGTTTTTGCAAGTTCAATTACTTCCCATATATCAATATCCATTTTTTTGCATAAGAGAGCAAGCTCATTTACAAGCGCTATATTGACGGCTCGAAATATATTCTCGTAAAGTTTTTCCATTTCCGCCACCTGTGTGGAGGACGCTTTGTAAACCTTGCTTATTATTTTCGAATACAGGGTAATTACCGTCTCGGAGCAGTTTTGTGTTGTTCCGCCGACAACCCTTGGTGTGTTATGAATATTATGGTCTGGATTTCCCGGATCAATCCTCTCGGGTGAGAATGCAAGGAAGAAGTCACTTCCCACTTCAAGTCCCGATTTCTCAAGTATCGGCAAAATAAGGCCGTCGGTTGTCCCCGGGTAAGTGGTGCTTTCCAGTATGACAAGCTGACCTCTTTTGAGATGACTGGAAACCCTCTCGGCTGCGTCAACAACATATTTCATATCAGGTTCCCTGTGACGATCAAGAGGTGTGGGGACACAGATACATATACAATCGGCATCGGAAAGGCATTTATAATCACTCGTGGCTCGAAGTTTGTCTTTCCCGATTATTTCATGTAATTTAGCCTTATCGGAGACGAGGTAGTTTATTCCCCCGTTCAATTGCTCAATTTTCCTTCGATCGATCTCAATTCCGACAACTTCAAATTCGTTGCGTGCAAACTCGATAGCAAGTGGAAGACCCACATAACCCAGGCCTATCACAACAATTTTCGCTTTACGAGACTCGATTTTTTCAATGAGTCTATTTTTTATTTCAATTCCGGTTTTCATAATAAGTTACTCCATTATTATAACGCAATTACCCCCCAATACCATTATCCACTTTCTTTGGGCAACTTACATATTCCTCTTTTTGGAGGCGGGAGGTGGGAGGTGGGAAATGGGAAGTGGGAAGTGGGAGAACGGAAACCGGAGGAGAGACCATCGGAAAAAACAAAAATTTACCACGAAGACACGAAGTTCATGAAGAATTTAAAAATTAGAAACTCTGTGCTCTCTGTGCCCTCTATGGTAAATGGAAATGAGAAAGGGGAAAGGGGAAATATTCTCGTCTCTCATCTCTCCATTCCCGTTTCTCATCATTATACCTCGGGTAAACGGCGTTGCTCCCTGTAAAATTCTATCTTTTTCAATACTGCCGTTTCCATATCATCGTCAACATTTATACCCGGGTGGGTTGTGGGAGTTTTTATTCTATTTCCTATAACTTCGTAAGCTTTACAACATTTGAATTTGCCTTTCAGATGAATATCCTTTATAAACCTCACCCTGCTTCTATTTTTGCAGAGTTTGAAAGTCTCGTCGTCAATGAGTATGGGAGAGCGCAAATCCTTACCCAGCGCCTGGAGTCTCGCCGCCATATTAACCGTGTCGCCAATCGCCACATATTGACTGTAAGTGTCCGTACCCATCAGTCCGATGGCCACGTCCCCCGTGCTGATACCTGTCCCCACGATAAAGAGCTCCCTGTATTCCATCCTCCACTGTCTTCTCAGGCTTTTTAGGGCATTCTGGATCAACCCGGCCGATTTAACCGCATTATTTGCCCCTTTTTCGAGGCTTTCACCTTCGCCCAATCCAAAAATCGCCAGCAGTCCGTCACCCTGATAATTAAACATTAATCCGCCGTTCTTGTCCACGATTTTATTTATCATCTTCGTATATTCATCCAGCATATCAAGAATAACCGCTGGATTGTATCTCTCTGCAAGAGTCGTGTATCCCTTAATATCTGCAAAAAGCACCGTCATGGGTCTCACCTTCGTCTCGAAATCCGTACCGAGATCGTTATTACTCAAAGTGCTTATAAGCTGAGAGGGAACAAATTTTCTTATAAGGGAATTTAGCTGTAAGCTCCTGTATATCAACACCACTCCTACAAAGCTTACTATCATCAACAAGACGGCTGAAAGAGAATAATTGTATCCCAGCATAAATATTGCAATATTCGCCAGCATATAGATAACAATAATAAATATTGAAAAAGAGATAATTTTTTTTGTTTTCAAAGAAGTGATGAGCCAACCGATGAATATCGCCATATATATCATTATCATCAGGTCAACCCAGCGGGGAAAATTCATTATATAATTTCCCCTTACAATGGAGTTGACAGTTTTTGCTGTGGTTTGCAGAGAGCTATATTTTGGTTTCATCGGGAGAGGGACCGCCACATATCCCCTTTGATCGTCGTACACCCTGCCCACGAGAAGCGTCTTCCCACTGAGACCCGGCGGAATTTCCTGTCCCATTATTTCATTGAACTTGAAACTCCTGAACTCACTTTTCTTTCCGGGTATGAAGAAATAATTATACTTACCGTCTGTAGGAATACGCTTTTTCTTCATATAGACATTTCTTTTCGTGAAATTAATACTTTCACGGGGAATGCCTTTCAGATAGGCGGCAACCTCGAGTTCAATCGAAGGCAGAACTTTTTCTCCCCATTTCATACCGAGCTTTTTACTGCGAAGGATCTTGTCGCCGGCTGCATTCTGCATTACAACTCCCCTCCCGCGGGCGCGGTTGAGAAGCTTTGCCGATGGAAGTGCCATTTTTAAATTCCCGTTCCCATCAAAATTTTTGATAAAATACAATCCCCAGAAAACAGAGGGACCCGCCTCTAATTGCTTTATCAGGGCTTTCTCTGATTTGCTGTTATTATTATCTTTGCCGGGAGTGGAAAGGAATACAACTCCTTTGACGCCGGCTTTTTTACATTTTTTCAGGAATTTACTATGTATGGAATATGAAAACGGAAAAGAATATTCCTTTGCGGAGATATCATCAATCTCAACAAGAGCGATTTTATCATCAGGATAAGATTTGCTTCCCCTGACAGCGTTGTAAAGAAGAAGCTTATATTTTATCATGTAATTATCTATTACTGTTGAAATTGGAAGGAAAGCAAATATAAGGATCAAAACTAAAGCACATGCCAAGTACACAATATTTATTTTTTTTCCTATGGGCTTTTTAATCATGGCGGCCTCCAGGACACTTCATTAGACTCGTGACCTGTTAAAATGTTACATTAACTTCGTCTAAAATCATTACTTGCATTGCCATGTTACTGTGAAACCAACATTATAGCGACTTATATAGCCATCACCCGAGTAGCTGGGGCAACCGCCCTGAAAGCTATTGGAAAGCAATCGCCCCTTGCTACCCGAATAATTATAATTGACTGAATAATTACGATAATAATGAAAGAGTATAAAAACACACTCGCTCAATATAATGATAATCGACAAAAGTATATATTGACAATGGATCTAATGAACTAAGATCAGATTAACATATGAACTACAAAACCAATTAGAAGTATCGACAAATGGACTATCTATACTCCGAATGGGCTGCAACGAAACATGTAATTATTCGTTCTTATCATCGGTTGGAAAACCGATTCTTTTAATCGGTATTACTATCCAATAATATCCAGGAGAAGTAATTATGAAAATCGGAGGGCATTTCCCCATATCAAAAGGACTTGTGAAGGCGCTGGAGATGACCGGGCGGGCGGGCGGAAACACGATGCAGTTCTTTACAAAGAACCCGGGGCAATGGAAAAGCAAAAAAATTGATCCCATGATTGCCGGGAGGTTTATTCAAGCTGCAAAGAAAAAAGAAATTGCTCCCCTCATTGTGCACGACTCTTACCTTATTAACCTCGCTTCCGCTGATGAAGAGTTATTGAGAAAATCCATAAAAGCATTTATCGAAGAGATAGAACGGGCAGAAATGCTTTCGGCAAAATATATTGTTACCCATATGGGGGCGCACAAGGGAGCGGGAGAAAAAAGCGGGTTGGAAATATTGACAAGAAGCGTGGCGGAAAGTATTGAGAAAACGCCGGGCATGGATGTAACGATCTTACTGGAGACAACTGCGGGGCAAGGGACCCAATTGGGATACAGCTTTTCACATATTGGTCACGTAATAAAAAACGTGCGGGACTCGGAACGTCTCGGCGTATGCCTTGATACTTGCCATATATTTGCAGCGGGATATGATATTACAAGCGATGAGGGCTACAAAAAAACACTTGATGAATTTGAAAGGGAAATAGGGTTGAAGAACCTGAAGGTGGTTCATGTAAACGATGCAAAAAAACCCCTGGGAAGCAGGGTTGACAGGCATGAGTTTATTGGGAAGGGACATATAGGAATCGGGGCATTCGAGCGCATAGTAAACGACCCGGGATTTTCAAATATCCCCCTGATACTTGAAACCCCGGAACCGGAGAAAATGCATAAGAAATATATTAAATTGCTACGTTATTTGGGCGGCGAGACGCCACCCCCACCATTATGACAATGCTGATAACTGCGGCGTCTCGCCGCCGCTAGCTTATTTGGGGAAGAAACTTTTTTGAAAAAAAGTCTCTTCCCGCGCCCAAAGGGCACCCGCCATCTTCAAAAAACTTTAAGCTGCAATGAAACAAAGACCACAAAGAAAATTATTTGGGTGCACATGTTTCCTGTCAAAAATATTTATTACTATTCAGCTCCCACCAC